>NZ_CALUYG010000007.1 GCF_944324935.1 uncultured Desulfovibrio sp.
GAGTTTTTATAACATACGCAAAGCTTTAAGCTTTTTTGAACCTCCCGCCTAGCGGGAGGTTTTCTTCATACAAAAAAGCGCCCCCTGCATGCACAGGGGGCGCTGGGTTCGCCGTCATGCCGTCCTTCTGATGACAGAGAGGACAGCCTGGGCCGACTGGCTTACTTCAGCAGGTCGGCGGCGGGCACATAGGTCAGGCCGAAGGCGTCGGCCACACCCTTGAAGGTGCACTTGCCGTGGACAGTGTTCAGGCCGCGGGCCAGAGCGATGTTGTCGGCGCAAGCCTTCTTCCAGCCCTTGTCGGCCAGCTGCAGAGCGTAGGGCAGGGTGGCGTTGGTCAGGGCGTAGGTGGAAGCGATCGGCACGGCGCCGGGGATGTTGGCCACGGAGTAGTGGACAACGTCGTGCTTGATGAAGGTCGGGTTTTCGTGGGTGGTCGGATGGCCGGCGGTGGTTTCCACAGCGCCGCCCTGGTCAATGGCCACGTCCACCACGGCGGAGCCGGGGCGCATGGACTTGATCATTTCTTCGGTCACGAGCTGCGGGCACTTGGCGCCGGGGATGAGCACGGAACCGATCACGAGGTCGGCGTCCTTCACGGCGGCGGCAATGTTGTGGCTGTTGGAAGCCATGGTCTGCACGCGGGCGCCGAAGATGTCGTCGAGGTAGCGCAGACGGTTCAGGTTGTTGTCCAGGATGGTCACTTCGGCGCCGATGCCGATGGCCATCTTGGCGGCGTTGGTGCCCACGATACCGCCACCCACGATGACGACTTTACCGCGCTGCACGCCAGGCACGCCACCCAGCAGCACGCCGCAACCGCCGGCATGCTTGGTCAGGATGTTGGCGCCCACCTGGATGGACATGCGGCCGGCCACTTCGGACATGGGGGCCAGCAGGGGCAGGGTGCGGTCTTCGGGCTGCACGGTTTCGTAGGCAAGGCCCACCACGCCGGAGTTCAGCAGGGCGTCGGTCTGGGGCTTGTCGGCGGCCAGGTGCAGGTAGGTGAAGAGCAGCAGGCCGTCACGGAAGTACTTGTATTCGCTCTGCAGGGGCTCCTTGACCTTCATGATCATTTCGGCCTTGGCCCACACGTCGGCCACGGGCAGCATGGTGGCGCCGGCGGCTTTGTATTCGTCGTCGGAGATGCGGCTGCCGAGACCGGCGCCCACTTCGATCATGACTTCATGACCATGATCCTTCAGAGCTTTGACGCCAGCCGGGGTGATGCCCACGCGATGTTCATTGGCCTTGATTTCTTTAGTAACGCCGATAAGCATTTGAAGCCCTCCTGAAAGGCTGCAAGTGGATGATGAAAATTCCGTTCGTGACGGACATACCCTTTCGCAAACAGGCTTGGAGGCACGGTGCTGATCGGGCGCAAGAGCCGGATCGTTCAGGTAATGCGTTGCTCCAAGGCTTGCGGCGTCTGCCGATGTGGCGGGCGAACGTGGCGCGTGCCATGCGCTCTCGTCGCATCATTGAACAGACAAACAACTCTGTTCCGCAGCTCGCGAAAAGACCCTAGCCCTTTTCCGCCGTGACGGCAAGAGGATTGCGGGGGATTTTCAGGAAAAAAATATTTTCTTCACGAACAGGGTCCGGCAGGAAAAAAGCGGCCGGCAGCGCCGGATTCAGGCCGTGGCTCCCGCTCCGGGCTGTACAAAAAGCGGTCAGGGCTCAGCGGCAATTGCACAGCGTGCCCTGACGCAGGGAGGGCAGCCGGATGGCCTGGCGCTCCAGCTCCCGGCGCAGCTCCATCAGGCGCTCTTTGAGGCGGGGCGGCAGTCTGTTGCCCTCTTCCCGGGAAAAAACGCGCAGATCGGTGATGCCCACGCCCTTGTCCGCCAGCGAATGGGTCAGGATCTCGCCGCCGCGAAAACCTCCCTGCGCATGCGCGGCGACGATCTCGTACACGGCGCGGTCCCCCTGCTTGAGGATGGAGGTCAGTACGCGACCGGGGCGCAGATCGTCCTGATCGGCGGCCATGCCGATGGCCAGCGCCTGCCGCTCGGCCAGCACGTCCAGGGCGGCCAGTCCCGCGCTGCCGGCGGCCAGCACCACGATATCCGCGCCTTCGTCCAGCAGCTCGCGGCAGCGTGTCTGCGCCCGCTGCGCGTCTTCGAAAGAATCCAGGCTGCGGTGGACGATGCGGATCTCGGGATCGATAAGGCGGGCTCCCTCCAGAAAGCCGTTGAGCATGGTCACGATGGGGCCGGTCTCCCGGCCGGAGAGCCAGCCCAGCGTTTTCTGGGGGTTCATGCCGCGGCTGTCGGAGGTCGTCAGCATGGCCGCCGCGGCTCCGGCCAGGAAGGCCGCCTGCTCATCGGCAAAGGTGACGGACATGATGTTGGCGGCCCGGACCCCGGTGTCGATGCAGCCGAAGTGCGTCGTGCGGAAGTTGGCGGCATTGTTGCGCAAGACTTCATGCAGGCTGTCGTCGGCAACAAGGACGAGGTCGGCGCGGGCCGCCTCTTCCCGGAATATGTCCTGCTGGTCGCTGCCGGCCGGCGCGGCGACCACGCGCGCGGTGATGCCGAGCTCCTTTTCGGCGCGGGCAAGGCCGGCCCGGAGCTGATCGTGCCAGCCCTTGTCCGGCGTCAGGCTTTCCAGCAGCAGACAGACTGTCGCCGTCGGGGCGGCGCGCGTTGTCCCGGCCGCCGCGTGCAGACACAGGGCAAGGCAGAACAGCAGGCAGACGCCGACGGCGGACAGACGGCAACGCAGGGATGAGGCGGGAGACGGCTGAGACATGGCGAACTCGTGATATGGCGATGAGGATGGAGGAAACGGCCGGAGGCCATTCCGGTGCGGATGTGACGTCACAAAAAAAGGGGGGCCGAGGCCCCCCTTGTTCGTCGGTGTTCGGCCGTGATTAGGCAGACACCTTGGCCAGAGCCTTGTCGATGGCATTGACCAGTTCGTCAATGTCGCCCTGGGTGGAGATCAGGGCCGGGCTCAGGCAGATGGTGTTGTTGAATTCACGGAAGCTGCGGGAGGTCTTGCCGATGATGACGCCCTGCTTGAAGCAGTCGGCCACCACGCCGCCGGCCACGGATTCGTCCACCGGTTCCTTGGTGGTGCGATCCTTGACCAGTTCCAGACCGGCAAAGAGGCCCTTGCCGCGCACGTCGCCGATGACCTTGTACTTGTCCTTCAGCTCGAGCAGACGGCCCATGAGGTATTCGCCCTGTTTCACGACGTTGTCGAGCAGGTGTTCTTCTTCGATGATTTCCATGTTGGCGATGGCCGCGGCCGGGCCGGAGGTGCAACCGCCGAAGGTGGAAATGTCGCGGAAGTAGGCGTCGCGGTCGGAAGGATCATTGATGAAGTCCTGGAAGACTTCTTCAGTGGTCACGGTGCAGGAGATGGGCGCATAGCCGCTGGCCACGCCCTTGGCCATGGTGACGATGTCGGGCTTCACGCCGAAGTGCTGGTAGCCGAACCATTTGCCGGTACGGCCAAGGCCGCACACCACTTCGTCGATGATCAGCAGCACGCCGTACTTCTTGCAGATTTCCTGCACGGTTTCGAAGTAGCCGTCCGGGGGCACGATGACGCCGCCGCCGGCGGTGATGGGTTCGAGGATCAGGCCGCCTACGGTGTCGGGGTCTTCACGCTGGATGACTTCTTCGATCTGCTTGGCGAATTTCTTGCCGAGATCGGCGCAGTCGCCGAAGGGCGAACGATACGCGCAGCAGTGGGGCACTTCCACGAAGCCGGGCGTGAAGGGGCCGAACTGGTTGCGGCGTTCGTACTGACCGCAGGCGCTCAGCGTGGTGATGGTGGTGCCGTGGTAGTCACGGTCGCGGTACAGGATCTTGCTCTTTTTGCCGCCGTGCTTCAGGGCGGAGATCTGACGGACGATCTTGAAGGCCTTTTCGTTGGCTTCGGAACCGGAGTTGGAGATGTACACGCGGCTCATGCCGGGCATCTTTTCGATGAGCTTCTTGGAGAATTCGATGGTCGGGATGTTGCCGTAGGAGTTGGCGAAGTAGCACAGCTTCATCAGCTGATCGGCCACAGCCTTGACGATCTTTTCCCGGCCGAAGCCCACGTTGACGGTCCACACGCCGCCGGACACGGCATCAAGATATTCCTTGCCGTTGATGTCCTTCACGCGGTTGCCCTTGGCTTCCACGAAGATGGTGGGGTCGGCATGTTCGTAAACTTTGTGCTGGGTCAGGTGATGCCACACATATTTCTTGTCGGTGGCGATCAGATCGGCGGAATTGCACTGAGCCATGGTAGCCTCCAAAGTCATTTAGGTGTCTAGGGCTCATTTCTACGGTGGCGCCGCACGCGCCGTCGCAAGCCAGGGCCCTTTCGGAACGTGGTTCACATTGGCTAACAGGACAAATAGGAGTTTTAAAAACCCTTGTCAACCGCAAGTCCTTTTTTTTCTCAATCAAACGGAATAACATGTTTTTTCATGCAATTTCCTTTCTTTTTCCCGGTGAGGCCGGGCTCCTTGTCCGCAGGGACGCCCGGGGCCCTGCCGGACGGACCGCCTGGCTGTCGCCATCCGTAATGTCTCGTTTTCGTCTGAGATCATGCCTGCTTGCGTGGCGGGGGCTCCTGCTGGGCGGCAAATGCGCCGGCCGGAAGCTGTGAAAAAAATCGCTCGCTTTTCGGCCGCCCCGCTGCTATGGTATGACGCCTCTCCTGCGGGACAGGCGCGGAGCCGCCATGCGCGCATGGCCCCGCCCGGCACAGCCCGCCGTCGTGCCGGAACGTCTTTATATATGGGGGTGAAACCATGCCGAACTTTTCCCTTCCGTCCTGGCTGGATGTGCGCGCCATCGAGGAGGCGCTGTCCTGTGCCGTGGCGCCCGATGCGGCCCGGCTGAAAGGCATCCTTGACAAGTCCCGGGCACTGCGTCCCCTGACGCTGGCCGAGACGGCAACGCTCATGCGCGTGACCTCGCCCGACGGCCTTCTGGCCATCATGCACGCCGCCGACGAGGTGAAACAGCGGGTGTACGGGGATCGCATCGTGCTTTCGGCGCCGCTGCACCTCACCAACCATTGCGGCAGCGAGTGTCTGTATTGCGCCAACCGCAAGGGCAACGACATGGTGCAGCGCAAGTACATGACCTCCCCGGAGATCAGCGAGGCCGGCCGCAAGCTCATCCGTCAGGGCCACAAGCGCGTTTTTCTGGTCACCGGGCAGCTGCCCAATGCCGACGTGGAGTATCTGGCCGAGGCGGTGAGCATCCTGTATACGCTGTACGAGGGGGACGGCGAGATCCGCCGCGTCAACGTGAACGTGGGCCCGCTGGCGGCCGATCAGTATGATATCCTGCGTTCCGTGGACGTGGGGTCCGTGCTCCTCTATCAGGATACCTATCATCCCGAGCATTACCAGGCCGTGCACAAGGCCGGCCCCAAGGCCAATTACGAGCGGCGCATCAACGCGGCCGACGAGGCGCTGCGCGCGGGCATGGGGGATGTGGGGCTGGGGTTGCTGCTGGGGCTTGCCCCGTGGCAGTTCGACGTGCTGGCCCTGAGCCTGCATGCCGCGCATCTGGCAAGCGTCTACGGGACGGGAGGGCACACGGTGAGCATGCACCGCATGCGTCCCGCTCCGGGCGGCCTGGCGCAGGCTCCCTTCCCGGTGAGCGATCAGGATTTCCTGCGCTGCGTGGCCATCACGCGTCTGGCCATCCCGTATACGGGCATCATCCTCAGTTCCCGCGAGCCGTCCGGCCTGTGGCGCGACGGTTGCGGGGTGGGCTGCTCCCAGCTGCTGACCGGCAGCGTGGCCAATCCTTACGAGGACTGGAGCCCGCTGCCCGGCCCGGGGGGCGTGCCTTTCCCCATCGGCGAGAATTGCCATGTGGACGATGTGGTGAGCTTCCTGCTGGAGGAGGCGCGCCACCTGCCCTCCTTCTGCACGGCCTGTCCGCGTCTCGGACGCAGCGGCGTGGAATTCCTTTCCATGGTGCGCGAAAGCGGCATGAAGGGGCAGTGCGGCCCCAATTCCATCGCCTCGTTCCTGGAGTTCCTGCTCAACTACGCCACGCCGGCCACCCGGCGTCTGGGGGAGGCCCTCATCGAGGAAAAGCTGGCGGCCATGCCGGAGCCGGACAAGGGCGCCGCCGTACGTCTGCTGCAGAAGGTGCGGGCGGGACGCGTGGACGAATTCATCTGATGCCGGCAAGTCCGGCGGACGGGATCGCATGAGCATGTACGGCGGAGGTCGCCCCTGCGGGCGGCCTTCCGCTTTCCGGGCCGCCGGGGCTGACGGCGGCCGGCAGAAGGGAGGGTGCGGGCGTCATGGCGCGCAGATACCGCTTCAGTCGCTATTTTGACAGACAGGACAAGGACATCAGGGCGCTGGTCAACCGCATCCTTGATGCGCCCGACAGCACGCTGGCCAGCCTCTCCGGCGATCTGGCCGACCCTGAGCTGCATCCGCACGGCATCAAGGAGATGGTGACCTCCCAGGCCTCGCGCATGGCCTATGCCACGGTCAACCTGCTGCGCAATCTGGAGGTGGGCGGCTCCAGCTCCCGGGACAGGATCTGCGCGCTGCAAAGTCTTTTTGACGAAGTGCTGGCCAGCGCGCATTCCCCATTGCGGCGCAATACGGCGCGCGTGCTGTTGCAGATTATGAAGGACATGGTGCGCGCGCAGGGCGATCCCACGGAGCAGCTCAAGCTGGCGCACGATTTCCGCAAGGCCGCGCTGGGGACGCCCCGCGTGGTCCGCCGCATGCTGGCGCGCTACCATCTGCCGGAGATGCCGGAGGAATGGAACCAGATCGCCTTTGACGACCACGTCTACGACGTCAATACCAAGGGGCGCAAGACGCCGACCCATCTGATCATGGACGCCTGGATCAAGGGGCTGCGCTCCCTGACGGTGCTCTATGACAACTGTATCGAGCTCGATGCCGCCGAGGAGCTGCTGGATGCGGCCGGCGTCACCGGCATGACCGTCCGGGTGGGCATCGAATATCAGGTCCCGTTTTACGACCGCTTTGTGAGCTTTTTGTGGGTGCCGCGCGGTTTCGTTTCCCGCCAGGGCTTCCTGGATTTCATGAACAGCGCGCCCGTGCAGAAGATGCAGGCGCGGGGCAGGGCCGTGCTGCACTGGTGGCGGGAGCGGGCCCTCAAGGCCCTCGACCTCTGGAATGCGCGGCAGCGGCCGGAACTGGAGTCCCGCTGGGGCGTCTCCGTCGCGCCGGCGGATGCCGATGATTTTCTGGATTTTCTGGGCAGACGGCATTCCGTCATGCTGCGGCTGGCCGAATATCTGCATCAGCTCGTACTGCCCAGTCTGCGCCTGCGGGCGCGGCAGCTGGAAGCGAAGGCCGGCGAAGGGAACGAGGAGGCCCGCCGGGAGATCAGGGAACTGGAACTGCTGACGGTCGACGTCATCTACCATGACTGGTTCGCCTCCCTGCTGGAAGGCGAGCTGCCGGATGCGCGGATCCCCGGGCATGCGCCGGACATGCCGGAATTGCGCACGGTGTCCGCCGCCGATCTGACGCGGCAGCTGCGGGAGCTCATGCCCGGCTACCAGCTCACGCTCTGCACGGAAAATCTGACCGCGGAGGACGTCATCGAACTGCTCTGGGATTGCCAGGGCGGCATCACCCATCTGGAGATCTTCAATACCAAGAGCTGGATGCTGGGCCAGCTTGGCGGCATGGAATCCATCAGCCAGCTGCTCGAGGTGCTCAATCACGGGCACGGGCCGCGCATGAAGCAGATGATCCGCCATATCATCCGGCGACTGGCGCAGGGCCAAAACAGCGAGCGCCTTGCCAAGTTTCAGGAGATCCTGCGCAATGTGCCCAAACTCTGGGAAACCTACCGGCGCAGCCCGCTACGAACGCAGCTCGGCAGCAACGCGGCAACGCGTCTGCGCTCCTTCGGCATGGGCTTCGCCATCCTGGAGACGCTGCCGCCGCGGGGCGTGGCGGCGCTGCGCCATGAGGGCTCGCCCTGCATCCCCATCCATGTCCCTGTGGAAGAAAAGCTCGCCTTTGTCGAGCCCGAGCATGCCGGACGCTTGCAGCGTCTGCTGTCCCGCTGTCGTTCGTTCCCCTTCCTGGCGCATCTGGGCAAGGAACGGCGGCGGGAATGGATCTCCGCCAGCGCGGAGTGCCGCTACAGCGAGCATGGCAACATCCATACCCTGGGCGGGTACAACATCCCCGCGCCCAACGATCTGCTGGACAAGGAAGCCGTGCCGGGCGGCCCTCCCGGCTGGCGCTACCTCAACACGGGGCTGACCTTGTGGGCCAAGGTGCTCGTGGGCTTCATCCCGGCGTTTTTCACCTTTCAGGCGACCCAGCAATGGTGGGTGCTTGCCTGGTTCGGCAGCTTCATCTGGTTCGGCATCACGGGCGTGCGTAATGTCCTGCAAATGGTCATGGCGGCGCAGGGGGCGACCCGCGGCACGCTCACGCACTGGAAGGAGCACGTCAGCATGAGCCGTCTGTGCGATTCCCTCATGTATACCGGCATCTCCGTGCTGCTGCTTGAGGGGATCGTCCGCGTGGGGCTGTTGCAGCGGCTGTGCGGTGTGACGGTGGAGGACCAGCCGCTGCTCGTCTTTGCGGTGCTCAACATCATCAACGGCTTTTATATCTTCGCGCACAACATTTACCGTGGCTTCCCGCGACAGGCGGCCATCGGCAACCTGTTCCGCAGCGTTTTGGCCATCCCCATCTCCTCGTTGTACAATGCAGGGCTCTGGGGAGGGCTGCTGGCCCTGGGCGTGGCCGATCCGCTGGCCTATCTGGCGCCGAGCGCGGCCATCGTCTCCAAAATGGCCTCGGATACCGTGGCGGCCCTCATCGAGGGTCTGGCCGACAGCAAGGTCAACATGCGCATGCGGCGTCGCGACTATGACGGCAAGCTGCGCCGCGCTTTCGACTGCTATACCCGTCTGGAGATGCTCTTCCCCCGGGAAGACGCGCTGATCAAGCTGGCTCGACCCGGCGGGCTGGGCGAGCGGGGAGGCCGCGAGGCCCGCAAGCTGGAGAGGGCGCTCATCATCGCCGCCCTGGACTTCATGTACTTCTGGTTCTACCTGCCGCGGGCCCAGGAGGTCTGCCGGCAGGTCATCCGGGGCATGTCTCCGGCCGACCGGAGGGTGTTCTTTCGTTCTCAATTGGTCCTGCTGCGCGAACGGGATATCTGTCAGCTCATGGTGGACGGCCTTGTCGGGCACAACTTTTCAAAACCGCTGGCTTTTTTTCTTGACAGGCACGGTGAATACCTGCGCGCCATGACCCAGTTATGCCGGAACAGGGTTCGGAAGGAAGGGAACGCCCAGCCTGAAGCGGAAGCGGCGGAAACGGTGTAGTATGGCTGCATCACGCTTGCGGCGTGACGTTTTCCCGTCCTTGCGGCGAAAGTTGTCCAATTGCATTGTGCGCTCAAACAGTCTTGTGATTTTTGGAGCTGTTGCCTGCGAATACGCAAAAAGAGCTTGTCATAAGTCCGTGAGTGCCGTAATCTGACTTCTAAGAACTACAAAAAACGCCGCGGGAGCCCTCCGCGGTAGAAAAAAAGGAGTCGTTATGAGCACGGACGTGAAGAGCATGCACATGGGTCAGATCACCTCTTTCTTCATCCCCAACGTGACGCTGGTGGGTGAAAATTGTTGCTCCGAAATCCCCAGGCGCCTGAAGAGCATCGGCGGCAAACGTCCGCTCATCGTGACCGACAAGGGGATCGCCGCCTGCGGCATCCTCAAGCACATCACCGACATTTTGGACAAGGCCCGCATGAAATACGTGGTGTATGACGGCACGGTGCCGAACCCCACGGACAAGAACGTGGCCGAAGCCACGGAGATGTACAAGGAAAACAAGTGCGACAGCCTCATCACCCTGGGCGGCGGCAGCTCCCATGACTGCGGCAAGGGTGTGGGCTTCGTGGTGAGCAACGGCGGCACCATCCACGATTACGAAGGCGTGGACAAATCCTCCAAGCCCTTCCCCCCCTATGTGGCCGTGAACACCACCGCCGGCACGGCCTCGGAAATGACCCGCTTCTGCATCATCACGGATACCTCCCGCAAGGTGAAAATGGCCATCGTGGACTGGCGCTGCACGCCCAGCGTGGCCATTGACGACCCGGTGCTTATGATGCACATGCCCGCTTCCCTCACGGCGGCCACGGGCATGGATGCCCTGACCCACGCCATCGAAGCCTATGTGTCCACCGCGGCGACGCCCATGACCGACGCCTGTGCCGAAAAGGCCATGGAATACATCAACCGCTATCTGCGCCGCTCCGTGGCCTGCGGCGCCAAAGACAAGGAAGCCCGCGAAGGCATGTGCTACGCCCAGTATCTTGCCGGTATGGCCTTCAACAACGCCAGCCTGGGCCATGTGCATGCCATGGCGCATCAGCTGGGCGGCTTCTACGACCTGCCGCATGGTGAATGCAACGCCATCCTGCTGCCCCATGTCTGCGAATACAACCTCATCGCCTGCCGTCGCCGCTTCGGCCGCGTGGCCAAACTGCTGGGCGAGCGTGTGGACCACCTGAGCGCCAGCGAAGCCTCGCACCGCGCCATCGAGGCCATCAACATCCTTTCCCGTGACGTCAACATCCCCGAAGGCCTCATTGCCCTGGGCAAGAAATACGGCAAGGACGTCCGTGAGGAGGACATCCCCACCATGACCGCCAATGCCCAGAAGGACGCCTGCGGTCTGACCAATCCGCGCATTATGACCGATGCCGCCGTGGCCGCCATCTACAAGGCCGCTCTCTGATCCCTGACGGATACTGACAGACGGGGAGGCCCGGCAGGGCCTTCCCGGTACGATGCAGTCCCCTCGCCGCCGTGCGGGGGGACTTTTTCATGGGCGAACGCCTCCCCCCCGCTGTCCGAGGCCGATGACCGGAGCGCGGGGCCGAGAGAAGGGGCGATATGCGGTCCGCGGCCTTTTTATGGGGAAAGCGTCTGTTACATTTTGAAATAGTAATGCTTTCAGCATGTTAGAATGAGGAGGCTTTATCAGGAAATATTCCTTGTATTTTCCCGCCTAAAGCGTAGCCTGTATCCGACGATAAGCTAAGAAACCTTGTGGAGGAGCTTTCTATGGGTATTGTTCTGCATGCCGTACTCCTGGTGCTGGCAGTCATACTTGCCGTCGCTGGTACTGCCGGCGTGGTGGGAACTCTGCTGCTGGGCCTGCTGATCGTGGGCTGTCTGGCGGGGATCGGGCTTGCCGTTCTGGCAGAGCGGGAGAAAAAACGCATGCGGGAGGTACTGGGCCCCGGGGCTGCCGCGTCGGGCAGCCTGGCGGAGCAGGCGGGCGCTTTGCTGCGGCGGGAGCGGGAGCAGAGCGCTGCCCGTACCAGCGAGCTGGAAAGCAGGCTGGCCGCGGCGGAGTCGGAGCGTGCGGCTGCCCGCGGCGAGGCGGACAAGGCCGCGGCCGAACTCAGGGATCTCCAGGCGCAGGTGGCGACGCGTAAGCAGCTGCTGGCCAAGGCCAATGGCGTATGCCTGGGCCTTTCCGAGGAGACGCGCAGCATCTCGCAGGTGGTGGCCAATGTGAACCACGGCGTGGAAGTGCAGCGCTACCAGCTTGAGGAGACCAGCTCAGCCATGACCCAGATCAGCGACGCCGCGGTGGAATCGGCCCGGCGCGTGCAGGAGCTGTCCGACAGCGCCGAGACCTCGCGCAGCAAGGCCAGCGTGGGCGAGCAGGACGTGCGCAGCGCCGTGTCGTCCATCGACTCCGTCAAGGAGACCATCCTGCACCTCAAGGAGGCGATGGACAAGCTGGGCCAGCGGGCCAGCAGCATCGGGCAGGTGATGAGCGTCATCAACGAGGTGGCCGATCAGACCAATCTGCTGGCGCTCAATGCGGCCATCGAAGCGGCTCGAGCTGGTGAGGCCGGGCGCGGTTTCGCCGTGGTGGCCGACGAAGTGCGCAAGCTGGCCGAAAAGACCATGAGCGCCACCAAGGAGGTGGAGGATGCCGTCCGCGCCATCCAGGACGAGACCCACAACAACGTGCAGGCCGTGGAAGCCGCGGCGCAACTGACGGTGGAAGGGGCGGAGCGCGCCGGCCGCGCGGGCGAGTTCATGGGCGAGATCATCAATTGTATGGAGCAGACGGCCGATCATCTCAAGGTCATCGCCTCGGCCGTGGCGGAGCAGTCCGGCCAGAGCAGCCAGACGAGCACATCGCTTGCGGCCATCCATCAGGTCGCCGAGGAAAACGCGGACAATATGGAGAGCTTCACGGGCTCCATCCTTTCGCTCAAGAGCGGCATCGAGGATCTCGGCATGATCGTCAGTGCGCTGTTCAGCGGCAATCTGGAGATGGCCTCGTCGAGCGACAAGTTCGTGCAGTGGACGGACAAGCTCAATATCGGCGTCCAGCTGGTGGACGAACAGCACCGCATGCTGTGCAGCTACATCAATGATCTGTACAGCGCCATGAAGCACAATTCCGCCAAGGATGAACTGGCGAGCATCATGCAGCATCTGCGCGAGTACACCGCGTCCCATTTCAGCACCGAAGAGCAGCTTTTCGAGCATTCGGCCTATCCGCATACCCGCGAGCACAAGGAAGTGCATCGCCGCTTCGTGAGCAAGCTGGAAGAGTTCGAGTCCCAGATCAAGAACGGCACCACCACGGTCAGCATGGATCTGCTGGCCTTCCTCAAGGACTGGCTCATCAACCATATCCAGGGTACCGACCCGGGCTACGTCTCCTATCTCAAGGGGCACGGCAAGAATCGCTGAGCGGCGTGACCGCGCATTTCGCTCCCCAAGCGACGACAGAGGGCATCCGGCGGAAAGCCGGATGCCCTTTATGCCGCTCGTGCACGGGCGCAGGTCCAAAAAAACGCCCGGGCGGGACGCCCGGGCGCTGTCAATGGTCAGGGAGGATGCCGATCAGGCGGGCAGCATGGCCAGAAAGGCGGCATGCAGCCGAGTGTCCGGCGTCAGCTCGGGATGGAAGGATGTGGCAAGGATGTTGCCTTGCCGCACGGCCACGATCCGTTCGCCCGCTCCGCCGTGCGCCGCCATGTCCACGCGGGCCAGCACCTCCACATCCGGGCCCACCGCCGTGATGAGCGGCGCACGGATGAAGACGGCCCGCAGGGGAGCGTCCAGCCCGGCAACGGCAAGGTCCGTCTCAAAGCTGTCCGCCTGCCGGCCGAAGGCATTACGGCGTACCGAGGCGTGCAGCAGGCCGATACGCGGCTGGTCCGAGGCCTCGATGGTCTCGCAGAGCAGGATGAGCCCGGCGCAACTGCCGTAGACGGGCATGCCCGCGGCGATGCGCTCGCGGACAGGCTCCAGCATGCCGAGTTCCGTCAGCAGCTTGCCCATGACGGTACTTTCGCCGCCGGGAAGGATAAGGGCGTCGATGCCGTCCAGATGGCTGCGCTGGCGCAGCTCCCGGACATCGGCTCCCAGGCGGGAGACGGCGGCCGCATGCTCCCGGAACGCCCCCTGCAACGCAAGAACGCCTATCAGCGCCATCCTACCAGCCCCGTTCCTGCATGCGGTCGGCCGCGGGGATGGCGGATATCTCGATGCCGACCATGGGCTCGCCGAGATCTTTGGAGATCTCGGCAAGCATCGTGTAGTCGTTGTAGTTGGTCACCGCCTGCACGATGGCGCGGGCACGCCTGGCCGGATCGCCGGACTTGAAGATGCCTGAGCCCACGAAGACGCCGTCGCAGCCAAGCTGCATCATAAGCGCCGCATCGGCAGGGGTGGCGATGCCGCCGGCGGCGAAATTCACCACCGGCAGACGGCCTTCCTTGCGGACGATCCGGCAGATCTCCAGCGGAGCGCCGATCTCCTTGGCGTAATTGGCCACTTCATCTTCGGGCAGCGAGCAGAGACGGCGGATGTCGTCCAGCACCTGGCGGCAGTGCCGCACGGCCTCGATGACGTTGCCCGTGCCGGGCTCGCCCTTGGTGCGGATCATGGCCGCCCCTTCGGCGATGCGGCGCAGGGCTTCCCCCAGGTTGCGGCAACCGCAGACGAAGGGCACGGTGAACTCCCGCTTGTTGATGTGATGCTTGTCATCGGCGGGCGTCAGCACTTCGCTCTCGTCGATGTAATCCACTCCCAGAGCTTCCAGGATGCGCGCCTCCACAAAATGACCGATGCGCGCCTTGGCCATGACAGGGATGGTCACGGCTTTCATAATGCGTTCCACGATGGTAGGATCGGCCATCCGGGCGACTCCCCCGGCGGCACGGATGTCCGCAGGCACGCGCTCCAGTGCCATAACGGCGCAGGCCCCGGCATCCTGGGCGATTTTCGCCTGTTCGGGATCGGTCACATCCATGATCACGCCTCCCTTGAGCATCTCTGCGAGGCCCGTTTTAAGGCGAAGGGTACCCTGCTCCATAGTGTAGCTCTCCTTTATGGACCGGAATTCCGGAAAAATGGGGATGAACGCCGCAACTACGCGGCAAGACTGCCCATAGTAAGGAAATCGGCGCAGCTTGCAAGCATTTTTTTTGATGTCGTACGCTGTGCGCGGCGGGGGAAAAGACCTTGCTTTTCGACAGGCGGCGGTCTACAAACAAATTTTATGGTGAGAGAAGACTATGAGCAGGATATTCGTGCGTTTGCCTCTGGTGCGCGGGCCGCTTGCCGGGGAACAGGCCCCGGCCTGTCTTGCGGCGCTGCCCCGGCTGCGGCCGGGACTGCCTGAGACCGGCATGCCGGACGGGGCGGCGGGCGGCGCGCCCGCCCCGCAGGGACCGTGGTACACGCCCGCGAACTTGCCGCTGTCCCCGCGCCAGGCGCTGGCCTGTCTGCGGGATCTGCAGGCCATGACGGACGCCGCGCTTTCCGGTACGCCGCTGCGCGCCTGGCAGGGCGGGCAGGCGGCATCCCTGCGGGGACAGGCCGAGAGCGCGGCCCGGTCGGCCTTTGCCGCCGGGGCGGGCGACGAGACGGCGGCGCTGGCGGCGGCTGAGGCCGCCGAGGAACGGGAGCGGCTTTGCCGGGCACAGCGGCTGTTGCTGCTCTGCTGGCTCCAGGAGGAGCGTCTTGCCGAGATGGCCGCGCTGCACCGGCGGTATGCCGGCGATCGTGCCCAGCTGGCCGCCACGCTTGACGACGGCCGGGAGCGCACGGAGGCCCCGGCGGGCCTGCCGGACGACATCCTGCGGGCGACGACGCCCGATCTGCCGGCGGAGGCCGCCGCGCTGGCGGCCATGCTGCCGCCGTGGCAGCGGGTGCTTGATGCCGCGCTCGATTTTTTGCCGCAGGGGGCCGTCATCGTGGCCGAAGCCGGCCTGCGCGAGGCCCTGCTGGAACGCGACGACCTTGCTCCGGCGGCGGCGGAGCTGCGGGCGGCCGTCGCGGGGGAGGGCGGGCCAGCCCTGCTGAGCCTCACCGCGCCGATCTGGCGCGTGCTGCTGCGCCCGCGCTGCCCGGACTGCTGTTCCCGCTGGGAACGATCCATCACTCTGCTGACATGGGGGGACGGCGCATGAGCGGGCTGTTTCCGCAGGGGCTCGGCGGCGTCATCTTTGATTGCGACGGTGTCATCATCGACTCTCGCGCGGCCAATGACCAGTACTACAACCGGATACTTGCCCATTTCGGTCTGCCGCCCATGACGCCGGAGCAGGAGCGCTTTTCCTTCATGGCCACGGCCCGGCAGGCGCTGGAGCATATTTTGCCGGACGAGCTGCACGGGCAGATAGATCACGTCACCAGCGAAGTGGTGGTCTACCGGCGGGACATCCTGCCGCTGCTGCGCCTGTGCGAGGGCTTCCGGGAGATGGTGGGCTGGCTGCACGCTCACGGCGTACGCATGGCCGTGGACACCAACCGCACGCACATCGGCATGCAAACGGTTCTGGACATTTTCGGCCTGCCTCCCTATTTTAATCCTGTGGTCGCCGCGGATACTCCCGGCATCCTGCCCAAGCCCAGCCCGCAGGGCCCGGAACATATCCTGGCGGTCTGGAAGCTGCCGCCGGAGCGCGTGCTCTTTGTGGGGGACAGTCCCCATGACGGCAGGGCGGCGGGCGCGGCAGGCATACCGTTCGCCTCCTTCGGCAACGAGGAGCTGGCCGGGGACATCGTGGCCGTGAACTATGCCGCTCTTCGGGCGGCTCTGACAGACAGCGTGGAGCAGCAAGCGTGTTCGTGATTCAAAATATCCTTATGGCCGTGGGGAGCGTGCTCGGCACGCTGCTCAATCTCTATTTCTGGATCGTCATCATCGCGGCGGTCATCACCTGGGTGCGCCCGGATCCCTACAATCCCATCGTGCGCGCCCTGCGCATTATGACGGAGCCGGTGTTTTACTACGTCCGCAAATGGATGCCCTTCACCTATCGGGCGGGGATCGATTTTTCCCCCGTGGTGGTGCTGCTGGCCATTCAGCTGGTCAACCAGATCGTGGTACGCTCCCTCATACAGTACGCCGCCACCATGTAGATCGCCCTGCCGCGGTGACGGCGCGCATCCGATGCCGGAGCGCGGACGGCATGCGCCGGACGCGGATCCGCCGGCGGGACGCCCCGACAGCGACATCGTTTCATGCCCAGCCGGGCTTCAACCCCTAACACTGGAGATTTCTTATGGATCAGCACGAAATTGAACTTCTGGAAAAGTTGGCCCCCACTGATCCGGAGCTGAAATCCCTCTGGGAAGACCATGTGCTCTATGAAAAGCAGGTGGAAAAGCTGGAAGCCAAGGCGTTCCGTACCCCCACCGAGGAGCAGACCCTCAAGCAGTTGAAGAAGCAGAAGCTTGAAGGCAAGACCAGATTGATGGAATTGTTGGATAGACATCGCGCCGAAGACAAATAGCGGCGCAGGAGCCTTATCGCTATGGAACTCACAGGTGCACAGATTCTCCTTGAATCCCTGAAAAAGGAAGGGGTGGACGTGCTGTTCGGCTATCCGGGCGGCGCTGTCCTTGATATTTATGATGAACTGCCGCGCCATCCCGAGCTGAAGCATATCCTGGTGCGGCACGAGCAAGGGGCTGTGCACGCGGCCGACGGCTATGCCCGCGCTTCCGGAAAGGTGGGCGTCTGTCTGGTGACCTCCGGTCCCGGCGCCACCAATACGGTCACGGGCATAGCCACGGCCTACTGTGACTCCATTCCGCTTGTGGTCTTCACCGGGCAGGTCCCCACCAAGCTCATCGGCAACGACGCTTTCCAGGAAGTGGACATCGTGGGCATCACCCGCCCCTGCACCAAGCACAATTTCCTGGTCAAGGACATCCGCAAGCTGGCCAAGACCATCCGGCAGGCCTTCTATCTGGCTCGTTCCGGGCGGCCCGGCCCCGTGCTGGTGGACCTGCCCAAGGACGTGATGCAGGCCCACGCGGAATTCGTCTGGCCTGAAGACATCTACATGCGCAGCTACAACCCCACCTACAAGCCCAACCTCAATCAGTTGCGGCGCGCGGTGGAAGTGCTGGCGCAGGCCCGGCGTCCCATGATCCTGGCCGGCGGCGGCGTCATCATGTCCGATGCGGCGGCGACCCTCAAGGATCTGGCCCATACCCTGCATCTGCCCGTGTGCTGCACGCTCATGGGGCTTGGGGCCTTCCCGGCCACGGACGATCTCTGGCTGGGCATGGTGGGCATGCACGGGGCCTATGCGGCCAACATGGCCATCAACAATGCCGATGTGCTCGTCTGCGTGGGGGCGCGCTTCGATGACCGGGTGACCGGCAAGATCTCCGCCTTTGCCTCGCACGCGCGCATCATCCACATCGACATCGACCCCACCTCCATCCGCAAGAACGTGGAAGTGGACGTGCCCGTGGTGGGCGACTGCAAGCTGGCGCTTGCCGGCATGCTGGACATCGCGGCGGGCAAGATGGCTCATGTGGACTGGCGGGGCGACCATGAGGCCTGGCTGGAGACCGTGGCCCAGTGGAAGCAGAGCAAACCTCTTGGCTATATCCGCAACGACCACATCAAGCCGCAGCACGTCATCGAGGAGGTCTATGCCCTCACCGGCGGCGAGGCCATCATCACCACGGAAGTGGGGCAGAACCAGATGTGGGCGGCGCAGTTCTACCCCTTCACCCGGCCCCGTACCCTGCTGACCAGCGGTGGGCTCGGCACGATGGGCTACGGCTTCCCGGCCTCCATCGGGGCACAGTGCGCCTTCCCGGAGCGCAAGGTCATCGCCGTCGCCGGCGACGGCTCCATCCAGATGAACATCCAGGAGCTGGCCACCGTGGTACAGTATCGTCTGCCCATCAAGGTCATCATCCTCAACAACCGGCATCTGGGCATGGTGCGCCAGTGGCAGGAGCTCTTCTACGACCGCAACTACAGCTTCACCAACATGGAGGCGCAGCCCGATTTCGTGAAGCTGGCCGAGGCTTACGGCGCCGAGGGCTACCGCATCTCCCGGCCCGAGGATCTGCGCCCGGTGCTGGAGGCCGCGCTGTCCTCCCCCAATCCGGCCATCGTGGACGTGACCGTGGAGCGCGAGGAAAACGTCTATCCCATGGTGCCCGCCGGGGCGGCCCTGGACGAGATGCTCTTGGTGTAGGAGGGGCGGCATGGAACGACATGTGCTTTCTGTTCTGGTGGAGAATGAGCCCGGCGTGCTCTCCCGCGTGGCGGGGCTCTTCAGCGGGCGCGGCTTCAACATCGATTCGCTCAATGTGGCCCCCACGCTGGAAGAGGGCGTCTCGCACATGACCATCACCACCTATGGCGACAGTCAGATCCTGGAGCAGATTATGAAGCAGCTCCACAAGATCGTGTCCGTCATCAAGGTTGTGGATTTTGCCGACATCCCCGCCGTTGAGCGGGAAATGATGTTCGTCAAGGTGCAGGCCGAAGGGGCCATGCGCGGGGAGATCCTGCGCACGGTGGAGATCTTCCGTTGCAAGGTCGTGGACGTGAGCGCGACGGAAATGACCATCGAGGCCACCGGCGACCACGGCAAGCTGGAGGCCATCATCAGCCTGCTGCACCGCTTCGGCATCAAGGAACTGGCGCGTACCGGCTCCGTGGCCATGCGCCGCTCCAAAAAGCTGGCGGAGTAGGCGTCCGCGAGACTTGACTTTTGCCGCGAAGCGGCACAACAATTTTCCTCCCGCCCCGTGCGGGAGGATTTTTAGTAGCATAACGACAGAGGGATACGACTATGAAAGTGTACTATGATCAGGATGCGGACATCAACGCGCTCAAGGGCAAGACGGTCGCCATCATCGGTTACGGCAGCCAGGGCCATGCCCATGCCCAGAACCTCCGCGATTCCGGCGTCAACGTCGTTGTGGGGCAGCGTCCCGGCGGCGCCAACTACGAACTTGCCAAGGAACACGGCTTCAGCCCCGTAAGCGCCGCCGAAGCGGCCGCCCAGGCCGACCTGATCATGATCCTGCTGCCGGACGAAGTGCAGGCCGCCGTCTACGAAAACGACATCAAGCCCAACCTCAAGGCCGGCAAGGCCCTGCTCTTCGCGCACGGCTTCAACATCCATTTCAGCCAGATCATCCCGCCCAAGGATGTGGATGTGTACCTCATCGCGCCCAAGGGGCCCGGTCATCTCGTGCGCCGCACCTTCACCGAAGGCGGCGGCGTGCCCTGCCTGGTGGCCATCCATCAGGATGCCTCCGGCAACGCCCTCAAGAACGCGCTGGCCTATGCCAAGGGCATCGGCGGTACCCGCTCCGGCGTTATCGAGACCTCCTTCCGCGAAGAGACCGAGACCGACCTCTTCGGCGAACAGGCCGTGCTCTGCGGCGGCGTCTCCGCGCTGATCAAGGCCGGTTTCGAAACGCTGGTGGAAGCCGGCTACCAGCCGGAAATGGCCTACTTCGAATGCATGCACGAAATGAAGCTCATCGTGGACCTCATGTACGAAGGCGGCCTGTCCCGCATGCGCTACTCCATCAGCAATACCGCTGAATACGGCGACTATGTGACCGGTCCGCGCCTCATCACCGAGGAGACCAAGAAGGAAATGAAGAACGTGCTCAAGGACATCCAGAGCGGCAAGTTCGCCCGCGACTTCATCCTGGAAGCCCGCGCCAAGTATCCCATGTTCCTCGCCACCCGCCGCAATGAAGCCAATCACCAGATCGAAAAGGTGGGCAGCGAACTGCGCGGCATGATGAGCTGGCTCAAGAAGGACAAGAAGGCCTAGTTCCTTCCTTTCCGAACGCATCGCCGGGAGCGGGAAGCCTTTCCTCTGAGAGGGGCTTTCCGCTCCCTTCATTTTTTCGGTCCGGCGCGACAATGCGTCTGACACAAGCTGACCGTGGCAAAGGCGCACCGGGGAAAGGACTCGTCCAGGGGAAAGGATGGCGCGAAGGCCTTGTTCCGCTCATCATGGCAAAAAGGCCGGGGCCGGCCGGGGGGCAAGCCGCCTGCCGCGTCAGCACGCCCGCATCAGCGGGCCGGCGTACGGGCCATGACCAGCAGGGAGACCGACGCGGCCCCGGCATCGAGCAGGGCCGCGCAGGCGGCGCGGGCCGTGCTGCCGGTGGTCATAACGTCGTCCAGCAGCCAGCAGCGCGCGCCCACGAGGCTATGCGCATGGGCGGCAAAACTGCCGTGCACATTGGCAAGCCGGCGTGCGGCGTCCAGCCCGGCCTGGGGACGTACGCGCCGCGTGCGCCACAGAAGGTCATGGCGCAGCGGGAGGCGGAGTTCGCGGCAGAGGGCGGCCGCCAGTTCATGCGCCTGATTGTAGCCGCGCTCCCGCAGGTGGTCCGGGTGCTGCGGCATGGCCAGCACATGATCGGGCGCGGGAGCCTCCGGGGCGACGGCAGGCAGATGACGGGCCAGCAGGCCGCCAAGCGCCCCGGCCAGCGGCAGTTCGCCGGAAAATTTGAGGCGCAGCAGACAGTCGCGCAAAGCTCCCTCATAGAGGCCGTACGCCAGCATGACCGACCACGGCGGGGGATCGGCCAGGCAGTGCCCGCAGGGCACGGAGGGAGCGGCGCTCCTGTCCGCCGCCGGCAGGGGCAGGCCGCAGCGCGGACAGGCGGCCCCCCGGTACGGGGCAAGCCGCGGCAGACAGTGGGGGCAGAAGGCCTCGTCCTGACGGGGAGTGAAGGGGGCAAGGCAGTGGGCGCAACGGCGTTCCAGCAGCCCGAGGCCCCGCAACAGCCGCAGAGAAGAGCGAAGGCGCGGCAGGGCGCTCATGGCGCGTCTGGCGCGCCGGGAGGCGACGCCGCATCCGGGGGAAGGCACGCGGCGGTCTGTTCTCCCCAGGTCCGCATGGCGGCACGCTGCTCGCTGGAGATGTCCGACGGGGCCTCGATGCCGTGCAGGCTCCGCGACTGCCCGAGCTCCCGCCCGAGCGCCCGCAGAAAATAGGACAGACAAAGCTCGCTGCCCGCGAAGAGCTGCTCCCCGCGCGGGCGTCCCGCCACCAGCAGCGACAGGCTCACGCCGGGAGTCCCTGCGGCAACGGCTCCGGCCTGCCGGGCCGACCAGCGGCTCTGGGCACGGTCCACAAGGCATTTGAGCTGCCCGGGCAGGGCATAGAAATACACGGGAGCGGCCAGCAGCAGGAAGGGCGTCCGCTCCAGGGCCGCCAGTACGCTTTCGGCATCGTCGCCATCCGCCAGCACGCAGCGGTACGGCGGCCGCCGGCAGCCGCCGCAATGCGTACAGGGGCGGATGCGGCATTCCCGCAGGGGCAGGGCCTCCAGCGCGAGGCCCCCCTCCGCGGCGCCTTCCATGAACAGGCGGGCCAGACTGTCGCTGCTGCCGTTGCGACGGGGACTGCCCAGCAGGACGAGTCCGTGCCGCATCAGCACAGATCCCCGCAAAAGGCGTTTTCGCGTCGTTCCTCGCCGATGGTCGTGGCGGGGCCGTGACCGGGATAGACATCCGTTGCGTCAGGCAGGGTGAAAAGCTGCTCGCGGATGGAGCGCAGCAGCAGGGCCTGATCGCCGCCGGGGAAGTCCGTGCGACCGATGGAGCGGAAGAACAGGGCGTCGCCGGTGAAGACGGCGTTTTCGGCAGGATAATGGAGAGAGACGCCGCCGGGCGTGTGTCCGGGGGTGTCCAGTACCGTAAAGACGAGATCGCCGAAGCGGCGTTCCCCGGCCGGGAGATCTTCCGTGGCATAGTCTGGAACGGGCGGGAAACCCCAGATGCCGCCGCGCACGGATTCCGTATCGTCCAGGCAGGCCTCGTGCCGGGAGGCGTAGACGGGCGCGCCCGTGGCGGCGACAAGGGCGGCGACGCCGTAGGCATGGTCGAAATGCTTGTGGGTCAGGCAGACGGCCAGCAGCTTCAGATTGCGCTGTGCAAGATGATCCAGCATGGGGGCGGGATCGCCGCCGGCGTCGATGATGACGGCCTCCCGGTCGTTGCTGACCACATAACAGTTCGTTTCCAGCGGGCCGAGAGCGAATTTGGCAATGGGCATGGCAGTTCCTTTCCGGTGAAGTTTTGGACAGGATACGTTGCCCGCCGGGGAACGGCAAGCGAAGATGCGGCGGCCGTGGCGGAAAGGGCGGCCATGCTGCGGGAAAAGTCATGGATTTGTCTAGACATGTGACCGTACCGCGGCATACCATGAACGGATGAAGACGGAAAAGACCTCACCGAGCCTGACGCGTGGCGACCTCATGGAAATGGATGCCCAGCTCTTTGCCGAGCTGCGGCGCGTGATCCCCTGTACGGGCTGCGCCCTGTATTTCCCCACTGACGTGCCGTCACGGCGGCCGGAACTGCTGGCCGGGGAGCGGCGTCTTCTCCTGCCGCTCTGGCGGGGGGAGACGCCCCTGGCTGTGGCCATGCTGCATGGCGTGCGTGTGCGCGAGACACGCCAGGCCCTGCCGCTGCTGCCCGCCGTGGCGGACATCTGCCTGGATCTGCTGGAACGTACCCGCGGCGAGCGTACCGATGCCGTGACCGGTCTGGCCACGGAGCATCAGCTCTACGCACGCATGGAGGAGGAGGCCGCCCGCGTCCGCGAGCAGCTTGCCGACCCCACGGCCGAGGATTCGCACGGCGTTTCGCTGCACCGTCTCTGCATGGGGCTCGTGCTGGTGCGGATGAGCAACGGCAGGGAGCTGGCCGAGACATACGGCTACGCCTTTACCGACGGCCTGCTGCGGCAGGTGGCGGATGCCCTGCGGGCGGAGCTGCCGGGCAACGTCATGGCGGCGCGTGTGGGGCGCTTCGGCATGGCGATGCTCATGCCCAGCAGCAGCGGACGCAAGGTCTGTCAGCGGCTGGCACAGGAGGCCCTGCGGCGCATGGCCGGCGTGGAGCGGCGCTGCGGGGTGACGTGTAAGCTGGTGCGCCCCCGGCTGTGCGCGGGACACGCCGTCTATCCGCAGGACATGGAAGGGCCGGAGTTCGGTCTGTCCATGTACGAGCAGGCGCGGCGCTTCATGGAGCGGGCCCGGCTGGCTGCCCGTGAGGCGGCCAAGAGCGGCGTTCCCGGACGCATCATGTCCTTTGCGCGCATCCTGCAGGAAGGCGGCGTCATCGTGGAGTGCCTCGGCATGGGCCGGGTGCGGATCAGCCTGGGCCTGCGGGCCAAGGCTCGCGAGGGCCAGCGCTTCGCCGTCTGGGAACCGGATGCGGAAGGCCGCCGGCGGCTGCGGGGCGAGGTGGTGCTCCTGCTGGTGCGCGAACAGGATGCCGTGGCTGAGACCCTGCAATTGACCGACGCGGCGCGCCCGCTGGCCGTGGGACAGCGGCTGGCCCTGCTGGACGAGGCGGCGGCTTTCGACGGTGAAGAAGGCATTCTGGCCGAAGACGGACGGCTGCCGCGTGAGGACGGTGGCGGGGAGTCGTCCGCCAGAAGCGCCGGGACGGCCGACAGTGACGCCGCGGCCCCACGCCCCGTTGCGGACGTGACGGCGGGAACGGAGCAGCCGGCGCTGTGCGGCAGCGGCGACGGGCTGGAGGGCTTTCTCGGGCATGGCGAGTTCATGCGTGCCCTGCGCCGGCATGCGGAGGATCTCAATCATTTTTCGCTGGCGCTGCTACGCCTTGAGCTGGGCGGCCAGCCGGCGGAGGGCGTTTCGCCCTGCGCGGCGCTGGGGCAGGCGGCGGGCTTCTGGCGGCAGGGATATGCCGGGCAGGGCCCGGCGGCGGGGGCCGGCGTGTTGTGCGGGCTGTACGGCGGCAACGGGCTCGTGTTCTATCATCCCGACACGGACGGAGAGCGGTTGCGTCCGCTGTACGAAACTATCTGCCGGGCGCTGGATGCGCAGGGCGTGCGCGCAGCCTGCGGTCTGGCAAGCTATCCCTTTTTGCGCTTCCGCAAGGGCGAGATGCTGGAATGTACGCTGAAGGCACTGGAATATGCCCTTCTCCTGCCCGCGCCGCATGTGGGCATCTGCAACTCGCTGGCCCTCAACATCAGCGCGGACAGGCGCTACAGCCAGGGCGACATCTTCGGGGCGGTGGAAGAGTACAAGCTGGCCCTGCTGGCCGATGAAGACAATGTGCTGGCCCGCAATTCGCTGGGCGTCTGCATGGCCGCGCTCGGGCGACACCATGAGGCGCGGCGGCATTTTCTCGAGGCGCTGAAACGCTGCGCCGAGCCCGGCCAGATAGCCCAGACCCGCTACAATCTGGGCACGGTGTGCCAGCATCTGGGCGAACGCCGTACGGCGGCGCGCTATTTCCGGCAATGCCTTGCCGCGGAACCGGAACATCTGTACGCCCACCTGCGGCTCGGGCAGCTGTGCGAGGAAGGCGGGCGGCGCAACGAGGCTCGCCGCTTCTATGAGGAGGCGGCCCGCATCGAGGACAGCCTGCGCGAAGGCAAACAGGACGGCGGGCCCAGCCTCGCCCGGCGCTATCTGGCGCGGGTGGCGGCACGGCAGCGTCGCGGGGGCGAAGCCCGCGAGCTCCTGCACGAGGCTCTCTTGCGCGACCCCAACGACGCGGCCTCCATGTTGCTCATGGCCCGTCTTTATCTGGACGGCAACGAGGATCCCTCCGTGGCCGAGCTGCTGGCGCGCAAGAGCGTGCGCCTGCACGATACGGCGGAGGGCTGGCAGGTGCTTGCCCGGGCCCTGCGCGCCCAGGACCGGGAAGATGAAGCCCGTCTGGCGGAGGCACGCATCCCTTCGGCCTGAGACGCAAACCGGAACGGCGCCCCGTGCGCCATGCAAAGGAGAGATCATGACGCAGACTCTTGTTCCCGGACAGAATTGTCCCGTCCCCGCATCCCTGCTTTCCGTCAGCATCAGGGCCGGAGCCGCGGCCGACTTTTCCGCGTTTCGTCTCTTTGCCGGCGGCAAGACGCGCCGGGACGAGGACTTCGTGTTCTACGGGCAGAAAAGGAATGATGACGGCACCATCTCGCTCAGCCACGACGCCTGCTCCGGCGTGTTCAGCGTGGATCTGGCCCGGCTTGCACCGGATGTGGAAAAGGTGGCCCTTGCCGTCACCTCGGACTTCCCCACCGTCGCGCGCCTGTCGTCCCTGACGCTGGAGGCCGCGCAGGGGGCGGAGTGCCTGCTGCGCTGTTCGGTCGAGGTGGTGCGCCATGATGAGGCGGCCCTGATCCTGGGCGAGTTCTACCGGCGCAACGGGCAGTGGAAGTTTCGTTTCGTGGCGCAGGGCTTCCGGGGCGGTCTCAAACCGCTTGCCGAGTTCTACGGTGTGGATGTGGCGGACGATGCCCCCGTGCCTCCCTGTCCGGCCTCTTCCGGTCCCGCGCATCCCGGCCAGGCTCCGTCCCGTCCGGCCCCGGCCGGCGCATCCGCGTCGTCCCGGCCCGCCAGTCTGGGCAAGATCGTGCTCACCAAGGCCTCTCCGCGCATCGACCTGACCAAGCATACTCTTGCCGGGGGCATGTACCGCGTCAATCTCAACTGGAACCGCGCCTTCACGAGCCGGCCGAGCGGCCTTGCCGGGCTGTTCAACCGCAATAACGGCATCGATCTGGATCTGGCCGCCTATGTCCGCCTGAAAAACGGGGATAAGACCATCGTCCAGGCCCTTGGGAAGCGGTTCGGCTCGCTGGAGCAGCCACCCTTCGTCAAGCTGCTGGGCGACGACCGCACGGGCAGTCAGGCCGACGGTGAATGGATCCACATCAACGGCGACCGCATCGACGATCTGGCGGAGATCATCATCTTTACTTTCATCTATGCCGGCGCTCCCAACTGGAACGCCACGGATGCCGAGGTGCGCGTGGACATCCCGGGCCAGCCCAGGATCGAGACGCGGCTTGTCGACGGCAATGAGCCGCTGCCCATGTGCGCCATCGCGCGCATCATCAATAGCGGCGGCAAGCTGAGCATCGAGCGTCTTGAGCGGTATTTTCGCGGCCATGAGGATATGGACCGCTTTTTCGGCTGGGGGTTCACATGGCGGGCGGGCTGGAAGTGACGCCGCGGGGCGGCGTGTGCTGGCTTGCGGAAGGCTACGCCTCCCAACGGGACATGGCGCTGGCCATCAAGGCGGCCTGCCTCGACGTGCGGCTGCTTGTTTCGCACCGGGACGACCGGCGGGAAATACTGAGCTGCGGCGACATCGCCCTGCGCGAATCCCGTGACGAGGAGGAGCGCGCCGCCTTCATCGAGGAGGTCATCCGGCGTCATGCCGTGACGGTTCTCCATGCCGGGCGGCGCGGCCGCTGGTTCGAAGGCCGCCGCGCGCGTCTGGAATCGCTGGTGTGCGGCTTTCGACCGGGGTCTGCCGGGAAGCGGACTTCGCGCTGGCCGACAACAAGCTCCGGTTTTCGACGCGGATGCGGGAGGCCGGGCTTCCTGTGGTGTCGGCCCTGTCCATAGAGCGGGCCGAGGATCTGCGCGAGGCGCTGTGCACGTCGCCCTTCAGGGCCGCCCGCTTGTGCGTCAAGCCGGTACAGGGCGTCTACGGGCAGGGCTTCCGCATCCTCGACGACAGCGTCGGCCTGCGCGACGTGCTGGCGGATACGGCGGGACGGCGCGTGCCGTCCGCCTGGTACCTCCGCCTGCTGGAGGAATCGTCCGATCCGCTGCTGCTCATGCCCTATTGCGGCGGGGACGAGTATTCCGTGGACATGCTCGTACGGCAGGAGCGCGCGCTCTGCGCCGTGCAGCGGCGCAAATACGGGCCCCTGCAGGACCTGGAAGCGCCCGGCAAGGCGACGGAGATCGCGTATGAATGCGCCCGCCCGCTGGGATGCGACGGACTGGTCAATATCCAGCGCATCGAGGCGGAAAAGGCCCCCCTCTCCTGCTGGCAGCCAGTTTGCGGCCTTCCGGCGGCATCGGCAACGGCCTTGCCGCGGGATGCAATCTGCCCGCCCTGTGGGCGGGGCTCATGTTGGGCAGGCTGGACCCGGAAGAGATAGCGCGAGGCGCCGTGCGGGTTCTCCGGCCGGTGACCATCCGTCCGCTGACGGTGGCTGTCCCTCTTCCCCCGGCAGGCGGGGAGGGGCAAGGGGCGGCGAAGGCCGCCGTATCCGGCAGCGACGACAGGGAAGACCGGACAGGCTCGGGAACGCCGGCATGGCTTGTCGGGCGTTGATATAATTTGTAACATAAATGTAACCAAAAAAACACCACAGCGGCACGGTTTGTGATAAACTAAAAAAATAAGCAGAACACGACGGCGGCAAGCAAGCGCGGACACCGCCGTGCAGATCGCGTCATCCTGGAGAAAACGCATGGAACGGCTTTCCCCCTATGCTGTGGGGACGACTCTTTATGTGCCTTCGACCGCCTGGAAATACATGGAAAATATCCTCGCGGGAAAATACGGCGTTCTTCCCTGCGTCACGCTCTGTCTCGAGGATTCCATCGACAGCGGCGAAGTGGCGCGGGGCATGGAGTGCATCGGACGCTTCCTTGCGGCGGCACGGCAGAGCGACGGCCTGCCCCATATCTTCATCCGGCCGCGTGACGGCGACAATCTTTCCGCCCTGCTGGACAGGGGCGGCCTCGAAGGCATCGCCGGATTCGTCCTGCCGAAATTCCGGCTTGTCGATCTGCCTGACTGGGAACGGCGTCTGCGGGGAGAACCGTACCTCTGGATGCCGACGCTGGAGACGGCGGACGCATTCGATCCCGCCGCCATGCGGGAGCTGGCTGATGCGCTGCTGGCCGGACCGGGCCGGGAGCGCATCGTGGCGTTGCGGACAGGCGGCAATGATCTGCAGCAACAGCTTGGGGTGCGGCGAAGCGGACGGCATACGGTGTATGAGGGCCCGCTGGGCTATGTCCTCGGCATGCTGTCCACCATATTTTTGCCGCGCGGCTTCGCGCTGACGGCGCCGGTTTTCGAGCTGCTGGACGATGAAGCGCTGCTGGCCGCCGAGCTTGAGCGCGACATCCTGCACGGCTTTTGCGGCAAGACCGCCATCCATCCCGCACAGCTGGGCCATATCCAGGCCGCCTTCAGGGTCACCCCGGAAGAGGCGGCCACCGCGTGCGCCATACTGGAAAAGGAGAAGGCCGTATTCCGTTTTGACGGCAGGATGTGCGAACCGGCCACGCATTCCCACTGGGCCCGGAAGATCCTGGAGCGCAGGGAGGTTTTTGGGGAGAGCGGGACGCAGGCTGAGCCGGACGGCGGGAGCGCCGCGGGCCTTCCGTGAGAAGCGTTTTGCGCGTCAGGCGCTTGATGTAAATTTTACAGTTGTTCCAGAGGGGAAAAGGCTTGCCCCGCATGCGCCGCATGCTTGCAAGGCTCTCCCCCATATTCAGAGAGTATTTTCTGTTTGAAACGCTGCGCGTTTCAAACCATATGGCCTGCCGTTTCGCGGGCAACGCGGTTTTTCCGCCTGGTTTGGGCCGGGCGGCGCTGTGACGCCGCCTCGCGTTCCGCCTTTTCCAAAGGCAAAGCGCTCCCAAGGCACAGCGTGTTTACAGTCCCGAGATGAGACGTCATGTGCGCCGGAAGCGGCGGCGGCGAGAGATGCGGCAGGGCGTTGCCCGGGCCGCTTCCCCCGGCGGAGAATGTGTCGGGGGATGAGTTCCGTCCGTAAGGCGGCGCGACAACACTTAGCAAAGAAGGAGCATCCTATGGGTTTTCTGGATAATCTGAAGCAGAAGCTTGCCGAGGGACGCGGCAGGCTGGCCACGGAGGTCAGCCGTTTTCGCAATGCCACCTTCCTTGAAGGGGTCGTGGCGGGGGCCGTGATCATTTCCTTCGCCGACGGCGCGGTCACCTCGGAAGAGAAAAAGAAGCTCTGCGACTACATCAAGGTTTCCGAAGACTTGAAGTGCTTTGACACGGATGAGGTGGTGGCCGCCTTCAAAAAGATCGCGGACGCTTTCGATTTTGACATGGGCATCGGCAAGGCGGAAGCCCTGAAAAAGGTCGGCAGGCTGCGCGGCAAGGACGAGCAGGCCCGCCTGCTTGTCCGTGTGGCCATCGTCATCGCCAAAAGCGACGGCAACTTTGACGACAGCGAGAAACGGGCTGTCCGTGAGATCTGCGCGGAACTGAATGTGCCCGTTGAAGACTTTGACTGCTGAAGGGATGATGAGAAGCTCCGCGGCGCGGAATGGAGGGACACGCAGCGGCAGGCGGCAGCGGTGCGGCCGGCGGATGCCGGCGGCCATGCGGCAGAAACGACCTCCTCAAAGGAAAGAACCATGTCTGTATCTCTGGTGAAAGGCGGCAATGTTTCTCTGACCAAGGAAGCCCCCGGGCTGGAAAGCGTGGTCGTGGGGCTGGGCTGGGATGTGCGCGCGACCGATGGCGAAGCCTTCGACCTCGACGCCAGCTGCTTTCTGCTCAACGGCGAGGGCAAGGTGCGCTCCGACGCCGACTTCATTTTCTACAACAACAAGACGTCGGCCTGCGGATCCGTGCAGCATCTGGGCGATAATCTGACCGGCGAAGGGGATGGCGACGACGAGAAGGTCGTGGTCAAGCTGGGCGCCATGCCCGCCGATGTGATGAAGCTGGCCTTTGCCGTCACCATCCATGAGGCGGAGCAGCGCCGTCAGAACTTCGGCATGGTGTCCAATGCCTTTATCCGCGTCGTCAACGAAAAGGACGGCAAGGAGATCACCCGCTTCGATCTGAGCGAGGACGCCAGCACCAATACCAGCCTCATTTTCGGGGAACTCTACCGTCACAATGGCGAATGGAAGTTCCGCGCCGTGGGACAGGGCTTCGACGGCGGGCTGGGAGCGCTGGCCCGCAACTACGGCGTGAACGTCTAAACCGGCTTCGGCGGCGGGCGGTCGCGCCGCGGGTGGCGCGGCCGTCCGTGCAGGCAGGCGCAAAAAGGCTTTTTCGCCCTGCGAGGACGGCGTCTCGTGCAGGCGTTGTCCACAAGCATTTTTCGTTGGAAACGCTGTGCGCTCCAAACCATACGGCCTGCCGTTTCGCGGGAAAAAAACGTGGTTTTTCCGTTGACGTCTGGCCGGGCGGCGTTGTGCCGCCGCCTCTCGTTTGTCTTTTTCAAGGCAAATCGCTCGTGTGTCGACAGGGCATTGCTCCGGCGCGGGCAGGCCTGCCGCTTTCGGGACGTTACGGCTTTCCCGCCGCGAGGGGCGGAAAGGGGCGACCAGCAGGGCGGCTGCGTCTTTCCCGAACCGGCGTGACGCCATGCCCCGGATATGAGCAGGCGCGCCCGGCCCGCTTGCGGCCGGGAGCGCCTGCATGGGGCGGGAGTGCGGGAGTGCGGTCGCGCCATTGGCGGCCGCGTGCCGACGGCACGGTATGGGCAAAGCGCGTCATCCTGCGGCAAACCGGCAACAGCCACAAGGTAATCGATCATGGAACATCTGGGCTTTCCCACGGAAACGGTCGTCATTTTTGGCGTGACCGTCATCCTCTCTCTTTTTCTTGACCTGTTCGCGCACAAACGCGATGCCGACGTGACGCTGAAAAGCGCCTGCCTCTGGACCATTTTCTGGATCGCGGTCTCCATCGCCTTCGGCATCTACCTCTACATCCATCACGGCAGCGACATGGCGAGCCTGTTCTTCACCGGTTATGTGCTGGAAAAGGTGCTGTCGGTGGACAACCTTTTCGTCATCATGGCCATTTTCTCCTGGTTCTCCATCCCCAACGAATTCCGTCACCGCGTGCTCTACTGGGGGGTGCTGGGGGCCATCGTCTTTCGCGCCATCTTCGTGGCCATCGGCACGGGCCTGCTTTCCTTCGGTCCGTATGTGGAGCTGATCTTTGCCGCCATGGTGGCCTACACCGGCTTTGTCATGCTCAAAAAGGGCGATCAGGAAGAAGAGATCGAGGACTATTCCTCCCATATCGCCTACAAGGGCGTGAAGCGCATCTTCCCCATGTGGCCGCGCCTGCACGGGCATGACTTCTTCATCGCCCGCAGGCACGCGACGGAAGAAGCCTCCCGGCTGGGGATAACGGTGGAGGGCATGAGCCACAAGATACCCTTCGTGGCGACCCCGCTCTTCCTCTGTCTCGCGGTCATCGAGGTCAGCGACGTCATGTTCGCCTTTGACTCGGTGCCGGCCGTTATCGCCGTCAGCCGTGAACCGCTGATCATCTACTCGGCCATGATCTTCGCCATCCTCGGTCTGCGAAGCCTCTATTTTGTGCTGGAAGCCATGAGCCGTTATCTGGTACACTTGGAAAAGGCCGTCATCGTGCTGCTCTTCTTCATCGCGGCAAAGCTGCTGCTCTCCGCGCTCAAGCACGGTTTCGGCATCGGCTTCGAGCTGTCGCCCCACTTCTCGCTGGTCGTGGTGCTGGCGGTTCTGGCCGTCGGCATCATCGCCTCCATTATCAGCGCAACACAAAGGAAAAACTAGGAGTAGCACATGAGCGTCAGCCTTATCAAAGGACAGAAGATCTCCCTTGACAAGGAGTCGGGGAAGACCCTGAACAAGGTCTTCATGGGGCTTGGCTGGGATGCCGTCAAGAAAGGCGGCTTTCTGGGACGCCTGGTGGGCGGGGGCGACATCGACCTTGACGCCTCCTGCGTACTGTTCTCCGCGGACAAGCAGCCGCTGGACGTCGTCTACTTCGGCCAGCTCAAGAGCAGGGACGGCAGCATCATCCACTCCGGCGACAATCTGACCGGCGACGGAGAGGGGGACGACGAAGTCATCAACGTCACGCTGGCCAAGGTCCCCGCCGAGGTGAATTATCTCGTCTTTACCGTCAGCAGCTACCGCGGACAGACTTTCAATGAGGTGGCCAACGCCTATTGTCGTCTGGTGGACGACAGCGGGAAGGAAGTCGCCCGCTACACCATCAGCGGCGGCGGCGACTACACGGCCATGATCATGGCCAAGCTCTACCGCCATAACGGCGAATGGAAAATGCAGGCCGTGGGCGAATCCATGCGCGGCAAGACCGTTGCCGACATGATCGGCCCCATCAGCGCGATCCTCTAACGACAGGAGCACTCCCATGTCCGTATCCCTCGTCAAAGGCGGCAACGTTTCGCTTTCCAAGGAAGAACCGGGTATCGAGTCCATCATGGTCGGCCTGGGCTGGGACGCCCGCAGCACCGACGGCAACGATTTCGACCTTGACGCCTCCTGCTTCCTCCTGAACGCCTCCGGCAAGGTCCGCAGCGACAGCGATTTCATCTTCTACAACAACCTCAAGTCCGCCTGCGGCGCCGTGGAGCACACCGGCGACAACCGCACCGGCGTCGGCGACGGCGATGACGAAGCCATCAACGTCGAACTGTCGCGCATCCCCGCCGACGTGAGCAAACTGGCCTTCACGGTGACCATCCATGAGGCCGACCAGCGCCGCCAGAACTTCGGCATGGTGTCCAACGCCTTCATCCGCATCGTCAACCGCAAGACCGGCCGCGAGGTGGCCCGCTTCGACCTGAGCGAAGATGCCAGCACCAATACGGCCATCATCTTTGGCGAAGTCTACCGGCACAACAACGAATGGAAGTTCCGGGCCGTGGGGCAGGGCTATGATGGCGGGCTTGGCCCCCTTGCCCGCAACTACGGCGTCAACGTCTAACTGTTTGGGCCGGGCCGGGAGCGGCGCACGTCGGCCGTTCCCGGCACGCCGGCACAGGCCGCCGCATGGCGGGGCCTGCGGCCCTGCCCGGAGCGGAGGCATGCCCCGCGGCGGAAGAAGGGCGGGGCGGCAAGCGGCTGCCGGAAGGAGCAAGGGGATGGAGAAACTCGTGCAGACCTACGCCGCCGGACGGCTCGAACTGGAGATCGCCCGGGCCGACCTGCCGGCGGAGGCGCTGTTCGACTTTGCCGAACGGCAGAACCCTCGCCGGGTCTTTCTTTTCGTCAGCAAGGTGCTGGGGCGGCATATCCCCGTGACGCCGTCCGTCATGCGGGACGTGCAGCAGCGCCTTGCCGACAGCATCACGCTGCCGCCGGACATGCAGACCCTCTTCGTCGGCATGGCGGAGACCGCCGTGGGGCTTGGCGCCGGGGTGTTTCGCCGCTGCCGGGAAACATGCCCGGACAGCTGCTATCTGGCCTCCACGCGCCATACCTTTGCCGCGCCCCGTCTGGCGGAATTCGACGAAGCCCACAGTCATGCCATGCGGCATATCCTCTACCGGCCGCGCGGCGTCACCCTCGGGGAGAAGCCCTTGCATCTCGTGGCCGTCGACGACGAGATGACGACGGGAGACACCTTCCTGCATCTTTGCGAGGCCCTGCACGGCGCGGGCCTGCCGCTGCGGCGCGTGACCCGCGTGGTCATCGTGGACTGGAGCCCGGCTGCGGCCAAGGCGGCCCTGCCCTGGCCCGGCGAGGTGATAAGCCTGCTGCAGGGGACGTGGCACTGGACGCCGACGCCCGGCTATCCGCCGACGCCCTTCCCCGCGCGCGTGGAGCAGGGCGCTGGCGGCGAACCGGTGAGCCGGCGGCAGGACTGGGGCCGCTTCGGCATGCTGGAGCCCGACTTGCAGCCGTGGCCGGAAGTGCGCGAGCAGCCGGGAAGGCGCGTACTCGTGCTGGGTACCGGCGAATTCGTCTGGCCGCCTTTCCTGCTGGCCGAGCGGCTGGAGCGGGAGGGAGCCGACGTGCGCTTCGGCGCGACGACGCGTTCGCCCATCAAGCCGGGGCTGGCCATCCGCCACCGGCTGGAGCATGGCGACAATTACGGTTTCGGCATCAGCAACTACCTGTACAACGTCGATCCCGAGGCCTACGACAGCATCTACCTTTGCTGCGAGACGGGAGCCGAGGCCCTCGACAGGGAGCTGCTGCGCCATCTGCACAAGGCGGTCGTGCTGGAGTATGACCATGCCTGAGTCCGCGCCCGTGTCCGCGGGGAGGAGGCCGCTCTTTTTTCTCGATCTGGACGACACCCTGTTCCAGACGGCGCGCAAGATGAGCGAGGCCCAGCGGGAGCGGGCCGTCGTGGCGGCCGTGGACAGGCAGGGCAAACCCAGCTCCTTTATGACCGAGACGCAACGGAATCTTCTGGACTGGCTCAATGAGAACGCCTGTCTCATCCCCGTGACAGGCCGCGGGACCGAGGAGCTGGGGCGGGTGCGCATCGCCTTCCGTTCCTGGAGGATCGCCACTCACGGGGCCGTCATCCTCACCCCGGACGGCAGCGAGGACGCCGTCTGGCGGGAGCGCATCCTCGGCATCGTGCGGCCGTTGCGGGACGAGCTGCGTCACATCGCCCAGTGCTGCACGGACTATTTCGTCCGGCGGGGCTATGATGCCTTTGCCCGCATCAATCAGGAATACGGCACGGACATCTACCTCGTCATGAAGCATCGGGACAACAGCCGCCTGCCGGAGCTGTACGCCGTCGTGGATGACGTCCTTTCCGGGCTGGATCGCTCGCATTTCGTCCTGTCCAGCAACGACAACAACATCAGCCTGCTGCCGCGCGGCATCGACAAGGCCGCCGCTCTCCGCCATCTGCTGGACACGCTGGATGCGGAAGGCGGCGCGCGGCCTACCGTCGGGCTTGGCGACAGTCTGAGCGACATGCCCTTTCTTGCCCTGTGCGACTGGTGGGGCATGCCCCGCCACAGTCAGCTGGCAGGCGCAGTGGGGCGTATCGTGGGGGAGGGAGAGCGGTGATGGAGGCAGGACAGTTCTTTTCCGGCTCCTACGCGCCGGAGGACATCACCTTTCTGCTGCGCAAGACCGTTATCGAGCTGACGCCGGTAGCGGAAAAGGAAGTCTGGCTCCAGAGCGGGCAGCGTCACTACTCGGAGATGCTCAGCGAGGAGAGCGTCCCCACGCCGGAACATATGGCCATCTACGCGCAAGCCTTGCAGCACGGCAAGGCGCGACTGGCACGCGAGACGCTCGCCCTGGCTGCCGCCATCGCCGCCCGGCCGGACGCGGGCGGGCCCATCGGGCTGGTCAGCCTGGTGCGTGCCGGCTGCCCGCTGGGCGTGCTGCTGCGTCGGGCCCTTGTTCGCATGGGGAAGGACGTCCGGCATTTCGGCATCAGCATCATCCGGGACAGGGGGCTGGATCATGCCGCGCTCTCTCTGGTGGAGCGGGAATGCCCCCCGGAAAACATCTATTTTGTGGACGGCTGGACCGGCAAGGGGGCCATCAGCGGCGAGCTGGCGCGGACGCTGGCCGCACGCCCCGGCTATGCGCAGCGACCGCCGCGTCTGACGGTGCTGGCCGACCTCTGCGGCACAAGCTGGCTGGCCGCCTCCTGCGAGGACTGGCTGATCCCCTTCGGCCTGCTGGGCGCGCCGGTGGCCGGGCTCATCTCCCGCTCCCTCTGGGCCGATGACGGCCTGCACAAGTGCATGCTCTGGGAGTCCCTGCGGCATGTGGATCAGACGCGCGCATTCGTCGATACGGTCTCCGCACTCTGGACGGATGACATGCTGGCCGAGGCGCAGCGCCACCCCGCCGTGGCCGATCCCTCGCAGTACGCCGCCCTGCACCGGCAGTCCGGGGATCTGGTGGCACGTCTCATGCGGCGGTTCGCCATCGACGCCGCCAACCGGATCAAACCCGGCATAGCGGAAGCGACGCGGGCGCTCTTGCGCCGGGTTCCGGAACATGTGCTCGTCAGCCGCCGCGCGGACCCCGATGTGCGCCTGCTGCTGGGGCTGGCGGCACGGCACGGCATCCCCGTGGAAGAAGCCGGCGACGCCATCCTGCCGTACAAGGCCGTGACCATCATCCGCAAGGTGCGCTGAGGTCGGAGCGCATCACGCTTTTTTAGGCTCAGGACCCATGACGTTTTTTGAGGGGGGGAAGCCCCCTTTGCTCTGCCGTCGATGCCTGTAAGGCTTCTTCGTCGCCCAACAGACATCGACAGCGGATCTGCCACCTTCCGCGCCGGCGGAGGGGGCCCCTTCCCCCCCCCAAACAAGCAGCAAATGGTGTTTGTCCCTAAAGGCTGTGCTCTTCCAGTCCGCCGGGCGTGGCGGCGTCGTTCTTTCCGGCTGCGGGCGGTTCGGTGACCTGTTGCAGGCCCGGGACGGAATCCTGCACCGGGGTGGCGGGCTCGCTGCTGTCGTTGCCCTCGCCGCGCAGGACGAGCGCGTGGTTGACGTACATGGTGCAGGCCAGCCCGTAGCATTCGTACAACGCGGCCACGCTGGCCTTGAGGGGCTGGCCCTTGTGCGCGGGGGGCGACACCAGCAGATAGTAGGTACGCACGCGCGAGCCGCGCAGGGGCTCCACCCGGCAGGAGACGAGCCATTCGTCCGAGCCGTTGTCGTCCCAGTCAAGTTCGCCGAGCATGGCCACGGTGACGATCTGGGTGGGGTGGCGGAGCGTAAAGCCGTTCTCGCGCAGGCTCACCCGGCTGGAAGGCGTGCGGGTGGCGTGGAAGGTCTCACCAAGGTAGACGTGCCCGCCGGTGTCGTCAAAGAGGAAGTCCGGCGACAGGGTGTTGTAGAGGATATCGCCGTACGGCCGGGAGGCGGCCGGGCGGGAATAATAGTCGCCTTCCTGCGTCAGCAGTTTGCGGGCGCGCATCTCTTCGGGCATGCGGCGGCTCATTTCCGCAAAGCCCTTGTCGTCGATGACGGCGACCGTGCGGGTGCCGCAGCCCGTCAGCAGGAGGAGACAGCACAAAAGTGCCGCGAAACGTGCAGACATGGATATTCTCCCAGAAAAATTTGGCCGGGCCGGCCGGGAAAGGCTTCTTGTAAGCAGGCTTGTGCCTGTTGTAAAGTACGTCAGGAAGAGGGCGCACGGGGCGCGGGTCACAGCGCCCGCAGCGCCCACAGCGCGAAGTAGTCGTGCCTGAAAGGGCGGGAGGGTGTATGGCCGAACCGATGTACCTGGAAATGCCGACGGGCGAGGCCCCCGGTGAGCCGCAACGGCCGGGAACGGAAAAAGACGGGCGTCTTGCAAGCTGCCGGAGATGGCTGCGCTGGCTGCCGTTGAGCGTCGTGCTGGCCGCTCTGCTGCTGGTGCTGGCGCTCTGGTGGCTTTCCGCCGGGGGGCGGGAAAGTCGCTGGGCCGTGCTGGACGCCAATATGGTTCCTGTCATGGCGGACTACAGCGTCCCGCTGCGGCAGGTGATGGCCCAGCCCGGCATGCATGTGGACGCCAATCAGGCGGTCGCCCGGCTGGATGTGAGCGCTTACGCCCGTCAGCTTGCCCGCGCGGGGCAGGAAGTGGCCGGCCTTGCGCCGGGCATGGAGGAAGCGGCCCAGCGCATGGAGCAGGCCCAGGCGGCCGAGCTGGATATGGTGACGCGGCTGGCCAGGGCGCGCAATGAGGAAGCGGTGAGCCTTGCGGAGCGGGATCGCAGCGTCACGGCGCATGTGCAGGCCCAGATAGCCCTGCGCGGCATACAGCCGTATCAGGGCAAGGCCGCCTATGAGCGGGCGCGTCAGGCGGAAGCCGCGGCGCGCACGCGCATGGAGCAGGCCCGCGAGGCCTACGAGAAGGCCAGCCGGGCGCGGGCGGCGCTTGATCAGGAATTGCAGCGCATCCGTACCGAGGTGCAGCTTGCCCGTACCCGGCAGGGACAGCCGCCTGTCCGGGCCAGTCAGCCGGCACAACTGCCGCCGCCGGACGAAAATCTCTATGCCCCGGTGAGCGGGACGGTGACGCAAGTCCTGCGTTCGGCCGGGCAGACCCTGCAACCGGGCAACCCCGTGCTGCTCATCGCGCCTGACGACTCGGCCGCCTGGTGGGTCATGGCCTACTATCCCGTGGAAGAGGCCGAAGGCATCAGCGCCGGCCAAGCCGTGCGCATCACGCTGGCGCGCGGGGCAACGGCCGCCGCCGCTCCGCGCGCGGGCGCGGGCACGGTCTGGAAGGGGACGGTGGAAGAAGTCTATCCGCCGCAGCTCATGACCGTGCCCGGCGCGGACGGCGCGGCGGGCGAGGGTGAGAGCGCTTCTCTCGTGGCCGTGCGCATCTCCCTGGAAGACGGAGCGGCGCTGGCGCAGGCGGCCTCCGCAGGCGCACGCCTGGACTGTGACATCCGCACGCGCAGCCTGCTGGGCTTTACGGGGCTGTAGGACTGAGCGCGGAAGGGCGCGGCGGCCAGCGTATCGTGGCCGAAGGAAAAGCTGATGGACGGTCACTGCCCGTACGGAAGGGACCGCCTCCATCCCGGAAATTTCGGGAAGAACGGGGCGATGCGCTTTGCCATGCGCGGCAGTCTGGCGCAATGCGGCGGCGTTCATGCCGCGTGCAGGGCGAAAGGCAGATAACGTGTTGACATATTACGCCTCATTTCCTAAAACTGTTGTGCCTGACAGGAGGAGCGGACCTTCCGGTGAAGGAAAGCCGCACCGTGCTCACGGGGGATGTGCAAGCATGGCCTGCGCTGTCCGATAGCGCAGGCGCGGTGGTGGGAGACAGGGGCGTCCGGCGCACGCAACAAAGCCTGTCGTGGTGTCAGCTGATGTAGTTTGGGGTAACGCCAGCGTTGCACAGCCAGTTTCTCCAAGGTCGCAGAAGGCCCGGCACAAAGCCGGGTGCGCCCGTTGCCCGTATACAAAACACTTGTCAAGAGAGATGCTATGCCGTCCAGAGTCGTCATGCTGGACTTCTATTTTGTCGCACCGCACGGTACGGGAAGCTTTTCCCTGGCCTACTATCTCAAGACTCTGGGGATCGGGTGCTTCCGGCAGAGTACCCGCGGCGACATACGGGAATACATCGCCGGCCAGACACACTGCCTCGGCCTAAACATCGACAATTCAAAACCTTCGGAAGAGAATGAGAAAGCGTGCATCAAACGGGGGGGGGTGCCGACCGTCTGGTTAGTGCGCGATCCTGTCGACCTGCTGTGCAGCAATTGCAACTTCATCATTTCCAGTTCCATCCTGCGATGTTCAGCATGGCAGCAGCAATTACCCGTGAAATACCTTGTTCCCGAGATGTTGCTGGAATATCTGTTGTTGGGAGAAGTAAACCCCTATTACTGCAATTATTCATCCCAATTGCTCAAAGTCAAGCCGTTCCCCTTGTTGTGTCTGGATACTTCGGAACTTTCTTCAGAGCATATTGAGAGCTCTTTGCGGTCGATCTGGGAATTGCTGGAACGAGATCAAGAAAGAGAATTTGTGCTGGATACATCTACTGTCGGAAAGAATTTCAATTCGTTTAAATCACGAATGCAGATATTTTTTTCTCAGCTTAGCCTGGACGAGTGCCCCGGCATTCGTATCCACATCTATACCAAGGATTATTTCCCCTACATGCGATATACGAAGATGTGGACAGAGAATATTCTTCTTTTTGATTTATATAATTTTACAATTGATGGAAATACATATGTTCTTTGTCTACAGTGCGATAACTTTGATATGGTGAAAAAGTCGGCTGAGTCTATTTTTGCTCGGTTTGAAAAATATATTTCTGGTTATATAAGGATGAGGAACAGCTATCTTCAGAGCGTCTCATTGACGTTGGATGCCTTCAAAATCACGTCGCAACGCATTCTGGAGATACTTGAGGCCGACAAGAGGCTGAAGACGCATTTTTTGCGTACGCAACACAAAGAGCTCCGGCTGGTAAAAAAATTCAGACCGGATCTGCTGGAGCGCTGGACGTCCTTTGCCCAGATCGGCGCCGACATCTGGTAGTCGTCCGGCCCTGGCAGCTGCCACGCGGCGTGCGCTGCGGAAAGGACTTTTGCAGCCGGCATGCCGGTGGAGCTGACTGAATCTTCAGACCTGCGGGGGAGCGAACATCATGTGCGGAATTTGCGGCCTTGTCGGCGGACGTTTTGCCGCCGCTGAAAGACGCCATATCGTCGAACGAATGAAGCGGCGGCTGATCCACCGGGGGCCGGACGAGGAAGGGGCCGTGGCTGGAGAGGAGTATGCGCTCGGGCATCGGCGTCTTTCCATCATTGACCTCACCACTGGTCGGCAGCCGTTCCGCTCCCCGGACCAGCGCTTTTGCATCGTGTACAATGGCGAATTGTACAACTATGTCGAGTTGCGCCAGGAGCTGGAGAGCGAAGGCGTTCAGTTTTTCAGCAACAGCGATACGGAAGTGCTGCTGAATCTGCTGATCCGCAAGGGGACGAGCGCGCTCGCGCGGTGCAACGGCATGTTTGCCTTCGCCCTGTATGACTGCCGGGAAAAAACGCTTCTGCTGTGCCGGGATCATGCCGGCATCAAGCCCCTGTATTATACGCATGCGCACGGCGGCATAGCCTTCGCGTCTGAAATCAAGGCGCTTTTTGATGTTCCCGGCGTCATGCCGTCCGTCAATCAAAAGGCGCTTCAGGAATATCTGGTCTTTCAGTTCTGTTTCGGCAGCAAGACGCTTTTTGCCCATATCGACAAGCTTGAGCCGGGACAATGTCTGCTGCGTACGGCTGACGGCAAGGAGCGGGTAACATCCTGGTCCACGCGGGATGGCCGGCCTGAGGTGGGAGAAGATGCCGGCGAGGAGGCTCTGGTGGAGCGTCTGCGCGGTCTCCTGCAGCAGGCTGTCCATATGCAGATGCGCAGCGACGTGCCGGTGGGGGCCTATCTTTCCGGCGGGCTGGACTCCTCGTCCGTCGCGTATTTTGCCGCACAGGAGGCACGGCCGCTTCATTGCTTCACAGGCCGTTTTTTGGAGTCGCCCGCGTATGACGAAAGCAGGTATGCGCGGATGGTCGCGGAAAGCTGCGGCGCCGAGCTGCACATCATCGAGCCGACCGCCGGGGATTTTGTTGCCTGGATGCCGCGGATCATCCATGCACTGGATGAGCCGGTGGCCGGACCGGGCGCCTTTCCGCAGTTCATGGTGTCGGCAGCCGCGCGAAATACGGTGAAGGTTGTCCTTGGCGGGCAGGGGGGGGATGAACTGTTCGGCGGCTATACCCGTTACCTTGTGGCCTGCCTGGAGCTGGCGCTCCATCAGGCTGTTGACGAGGTGAGGGATCAGGATTGTCTGACACTGGCGGACATGCTGCCGGGGCTCCCCTCATTGCGCAACTACAAGCCGATGCTGCGGCGTTTTTTCAGCCGGGGGATGTTTGAGCCCTTCCCGCGGCGCTATTATCGTCTCGTCGATCGCTCGCCGGATCTCTTCCCCATGCTGACCGAGGACATGCGCGCCAGCATCGACGAAGAGCGCCTCATGGAGGAATTTTGCGCGATCTTCTCTCGGGAAAGCCGCTCGCCCATCGACGATATGCTGCGCTTTGACCAGCGGACGCTTCTGCCCGCACTCCTGCAGATCGAGGATCGCGCCAGCATGTCCGCTTCGCTGGAATCCCGCGTGCCCCTGCTGACTCCGGCGCTCATGGAATTCGCCGCCGCCCTGCCTGCGCTGCTCAAAATAAAAAACGGCAAGCTCAAGCATATGCTGCTGGCGGCCATGCGGGATCTTCTCCCCGCGCCGGTGCTGGAACGCAAGGACAAGATGGGCTTCCCCGTGCCGCTGACGTTGTGGATGCGGCAGGATGGGCCGGTGCGGGAATTTGTGGCGGACACGCTGCTGAGCCAGCGCTCCCGGCAGCGAGGCATTATGACCCCGGCGGCGTTGGAGCGCATGCTTTCCAACGATAGCGATGCCGGTCGTCCCCTGTGGGGAGCTCTGTGCCTGGAACTCTGGTTTACGACCTTTCAGGATCAGGGATACGGGAGTGGAGCCGCCGACCGGGGAGAGAGCGTCTAGGGCCTGCTGACACTATTCGTTGCCTGTCTGGGGGAAGGGGAGCCCCTCGCGTTGCTGTCGATGCCCGTAAGGCTCCTGCGTCGCCTAACGGGCACGGCCCTGCGGGCCGCCGTTCGGGTCGCTGCCGGCATGGGAGCGCGGGCCCTGTTCCCCAGATGACCTGCACACAGTGTGGGCAGGCCTAGTTCCACAAGCTCCTGCGCGTCTTGTACAGCGGCTGGCTGCGGGGTAATCCCTCCAGGATGCCGTCCACGCGTGCGATATACCTCTGATAGCTGTACCGGCCGGAAAGGATGATATCGTCCCGCGTACGTTGCGCCAATGTTTCCAGCAAATCCGTATCCCGGAGTTTTTCAAAGACTTCATCCACATTACTGTAATCTTTTTTGAGCGGGATATAGTGGATGTCGGGCTTGATGACCCCGGAATATTCGCCTTCAAAGCAGATGAGCGCCGTCCCCATGGCGGCTGTTTCAAAGGCCTTTGGCGAGATCTGGTTCATCAGGATCTTGTCGTCGATGTCTTCCAGAAAAAGCTTGTGCACGGCTTCAAACGAGGCGTTCGGGTGCTCGGCCAGATAGCGGTTGAGCTGAGGGATGACTTTGCCGCTGAAGTCGAAAACATTGCTGCCGCTTTCCGTCATCAGCATTGTCCGGCAATCGCGAATGAAGGCCGGCCAGGCGTCGCCGTAAATGCGCCCAGCGGTCGTGACGTCGATATTGGCCGGGATGCCGCGCTCCTCGCATCGTTTCCGCATTTCGACGCCGATAGTGTATTTTTCCATGGTCAGACGACCATAACGGAAGGGCACAAGGCGGCTCCGGTAGCCGATGTGCCAGCGACGTTCCGCAATGGGCCGGGGGGGGGGGAGCTGCAGAAGATTTTCCGGCACATAACCGGTCAGGGCCTGGACGAGCGGCATGGAGGCGAATTCGTCACGGAAGACGTCACGCCAGAATCTCCGGGGGACGCAGGTGATGAAGAGGGTGAACCCCATTTTGAGCAAACTCTCGCGCGCACGAAGGAAATAGGTGTACTCGTCCTGGAAGATGCCGACCTTGGGCCCCTGGAACATCCTGAATTTTTTTACAATGAGTGGATCGATAACATCAACGCACGAAAAAAAGGAGTAGGAGACAAGCACGAGATCGAACCGGTTGAAATCAATGGTCCAGTCGTTTGCCATGAGATCCAGGACGGTAACGGCATGGCGTGAGTAGAGGCTGAAGGCCTGATCGTAGTCGCGTACGGTGTTTGTATAATACGGGCTGCTGGAAACAAGGAAAAGAACATTCATGGGAGGGAGCTCCTTCAGAAGGCTGGCAGGCTGGTTTCGTCGATTTTGCGGCTTTTTGCCGTCAGCCGAAGGGGGGAACTGCTCATACGGCAGATACATTGCCCGCGTTCGCCGACAGGGCGGCATCCATGACAATATGTGGCATGGCGGCGGCGTCCGCGCGAAGTCCGCAAAACGCGCCGCCATGCCTGCGTACCCGCACAGAAACCGCATGCGCGGACGTCCGCCCGAAAGCAGCTGACGTCCGGTCGCATGCCAGGCCGGCAGAGTATGCCGCTATTTCTTGCCGAAAACGTAAAAGTCCGAGATGGAGGTGTTTTCCGGGCTCCTGGCATTATACGGATACTTGTTTTTGATCATCTTGAGACATGTCCACTGCGGAGCATGCTGCGCGATCCATCGGGTGAACTTCCTGTACCGCATGTGGCCGCCGGCATAGGGTTTTTCCTCATTGGACGCATAGATGATGACGAATCTTTCCGCGGAGTCGAAAAGATCCTGCATGTATTCCTCAAAAACAGGGTCTTCGACAAGATGAAAAATGACATCCAGAGAAAGACTGAGATCGGCTTTCTGACTGCGCCCGGCGAGCATGGTCTGGAAGGCGTCGTGCGTGTAGACATGAAACGTCTTTGACGCGTCGCCGGAAAACTTTTGCGTGCAGACCTGCACGGCCTGCGGGGCAATGTCGTAGCCCTCATATGAGGGGTAACTGGCAAGGGTGAGCTGATTGCCGTCGCCGCAGCCAAGTTCGAGCACGCTGGTCACCTGCTGTTCCCGCACGAAGGCATTGAGCGTTTCCGCCTTGAATTCCGCAAGGCGTCCATAGGAACCGCTGCCGGAATTGCCGCCGGTGCGGTAGCGTTCTTCCCAGTAGTTTTTGACGCTGATGGGGGAGATTCCCTCCGGCTGGGCAAGCAGTTCCTCTATCCGGCGGAGCTGGAGGGTGAGAGAAAATTTTTTGAGGATGAATTCCCGGCAGCGGACCGGATCGAATTCCCGCATGAATGCCTTCAGGCATTCATCGGGCGTATTGAAAAGAAATTCCCCGGGGAAAAAGTAGTCGGCCCCGCAGTAGTTGTGGATCAGCGGCTTGATGCCCTTGGACATGGCCTCGGCAATGGAGTAGCCGAAGCTTTCGAAGAGGCTCCCGGAAATGAGATATTCCTTGTCCTCAAGCCAGTCGGACATGCGGGCGGGGGAGACGTTGCCGTCGAAAAAGACTCTGTCCTGGAGACCAAGTTGCTTGATTATGTGGTGCAGGTATATTTTTGTCCGCAGCTGATCGACAGAGAACGGGGAAGGAACGCCCGTAAAATGCAGCGTCAGACGTGAATCCCGCTGTGCGAGCACATTGAAGCACTGGAGGACGAAAGGCAATTGTTTCTCAGGATTGAAGTGAAGGCTGACGCAGGCGATCTTTCCCGTTCTGTCGTTGTTTTTACGCAGCGCGAACTTGTCCGTATCAACGGCGTTGTGAAGGATCTCGATGGGCGTCGGGACGGTATTGCCCATCCTGCCCAAAAAAATGTTGCGGATGAGGGGAGAAACAAAGAGGAGGAGATCGATATGCTCCCACTTTATGCCGTCAAGGTCCGGCATGAAGACTTCATAGCTGTGGATGCGCAGGATGATCCTGCAACATTTTGGCATTCGTGAAGCAATGGCCGCATGTTTCATGCCCCATTCCACCCAGGCTACGTCGGCCCATTTGAGGGCGGTATAGATGTCGACCTCATTTTCCGAGGCAATGACCCGTACCTCGTGCCGTTGTGACAGGGCGGAGACGATATCCTGCAGAAAGGCTGTGCTTTCGCGACCATGCAAAAATGCCAGCTTCATGTTAGCTCCTGATTTCGAAACAAATTTGCACCGTCGGCCATATGAGAACACATGGCCGACGGTTTTTTCATCTGCAAAGGGGGCGGCGATGATGCCGGCGCCCCTAGGCGTTTTCGGAGATCTTCAAATGGGTATAGCCGCCCACCACGCCGTATGTGCGGTAGTACTCGCAGGCGGCATGGACGATGGCCTTGAGTCCGGTAAAGGTGATGGCCCCGAAATCCTGAAAAGTCCTGGAGGGGTCGAGCAGGATGCTGGCGGCATCGTCCGCCCCCAGGTCCCGGATCTCGGGGTCGGGGTACGGGGTGATCCGCAATTCATCGACAACGGCATTGTACAGATCGATGATGGGAATATCCGTTCCTGAAGAGAAATTGTAGGAACCAGCGCCCATGCCGTCGATGGCCTTGATGCTGACGGCCGCAAGGTCCTTGACAAAAACGAAGTCCCGGCGGGAGCGGGTGACGAAGCAGCGCTTGCCCTGGGTCAGCCGCTGGAAGAAGATGGGCAGCGGACCGGAAAGATTGCGCGGGCCCACCACGTTCGCCAGCCGGAAGGAGACATAGCTCAGGCCGGAAAGCTCGAGGTATTCTTCCGTCGTGGTTTTGGAGATGGAATAACTGCTGTTGTTCGGAAAACGAAAATGCGTGACGGGGATGGGGTTTTGCATGGGCTTTGTGCCGTAGCACAATGCCGTTTGATAGTAGATGAACCGCTTTACCCCGTTGGCCTTGGCCGCCATGATGAGATTGGCGCCGCCCACGCAGTTGGTCAGCGTGTCGGTATGCCAGTCGTCAGGATCCTTGTAGGCGGCGGCCGCGTGCACGATGACGTCAACCGCATGCTTCCGCACGAGGTCATCCACCAGTCGCTTGTCGGCAATGTCGCCTTCCACCACCGCCAGGCGGGGGTGCGGGGCCAGGTGCTCGGGGCGGCCGGTCGCAAAATTGTCAACGACGACGACCGAATCGCCGCGGGCAAGCAGCAGTTCCGCCACATGCGAGCCGACCTGGCCGCAGCCGCCGGAAATAAATATGTTCATGGTATTCTCCTTTCTAGTTCCACAGGGATCTGCGCATCCTCTGCCGCACGCATGCGAGCTGCCGGGTGCGTTTTATTCGTTCCCCAGACAGGTCTTCACCCTCAATACGCCATTCCCGGCAGTCGTCCTTTATCATTTTGAAGGTGCACTTTTTGATGTAGCGCGTGGGTATGCCGTAGTTCATCCGCTCATAGACAAGACTTGTGGCAAAGTGGCCCCCCAGCCGCACATCCTGCAGCGCATGCCAGAAGGATTCCTGCGTATCCGTATGGAGGGAGCGCACCGCTCCCGTGCGGTCCTGTACGGCGACGACGCCGGCAAGCATGCGGGATCTCGGCTGATCGGGAAGGCGTTCGGCAAACCAGTTGTCCAGACGGCCGATAAAGGTCGCGTAACTGTACCGGCCGGATTCGATGACGTCCCGCCAGGCCCGCTGCATCATGCCCATGAGGAAAGCGTCGTCCAGAACATGGCGCAATACCTCATCGACATTGCTGAAATCCTTCTTCAGGGGGATGTAGTGTTCCCACGGCAGGACGACACCGGAATATTCGCCTTCGAACAGGACGAGACCGGTCCAGTTCAGAATGGCTTCGAAAATGCGCGGCGAGATCTGGTTCATCCTGATTAAACCTTCGTGCTCATGCAACAGCAGGGCGTGAACCGTCTCGAAATCCGCGTCAGGGTGTTCGCGCGTATACTCCTCAACGGCCGGACGCAGCGTTCCGTCGAAATCAAAGATGCTGCTGCCGCTCTCCACCCCCAGCACGGCCCGGCAATCCTGCAGGAAGGCGAACCAGTCGTCCCCATAGAGGCGTTTATACTCATCGGTCTCGATATTTGCGGCAAGGCCGCGTTCCTCGCAGATGCGGCGCATCTCCGTGCCTATCCGAACCTTTTCCTGCCCCAGGCGTCCGTAGTAGAAGCGAGGCGGGCGTCCCCGGTAGCCAAGGACATATTTTCGACCGGCAAGGGGGGGGCAGGCTTTGCGGACGACAGGTTCCGGCACATATCCCGTCAGGGCGGGGATGTAGGTCAGTCCGGCCAGTTCAGGGCCCCCGTAGACCCTGGCCAGCTCCGATGGCGGAACGCACGTCACCAGGCCGTCGATACGCATGTAGGCGAGCGCCGCCTTCATCTGGTTGACGCAGTCGTACTCATCCTGCAGGATGCACAGCTTGGGGATTGACAGCCGCCGCAGCTGCCGCATGAGGGGAGGCGGAGGAGTGTCCGGGCTGGTCGTTTTGCATTGCACGGCAAGGGAGTAGAACAGGATGATGCCATCGAAGCTTTCCAGATCATATGTCAGCATCGAGTCGAGGCTGGCATCGGCATAGTAAATATTGTAGCGAGAATGCTTGGAAAATGCCTCAAGGTACTCAAATACCGTGCCGGTATAGTTCGACAAGCTGTAGTAAAGCACCAGCAGATTGTGGCGTGGCGTTTCTGGCATATGTCATTCCCCCGTATAACAGGTCACGCGCGCCTTGCCGCGATGTTGTTTTCATCCCGCGAGCGGCATCTGTCCCGCGCGGCTGACGTTGCCGGGCATCCTTGCGGGAGATGCCAGGGGCGCTGGCGATACAAGCCTTTTCAGTGTGCTCCTGACGGAAGAGTCCGCAAGAGGTATGCCAGGGTCGCAGGCGGGACAAGCCTTTTCAGTTCGCTCCTGACGGAAGAGTCCGCAAGAGATATGCCAGGGTCGCAGGAGGAACAAGGCGCTCCAGACTGCCGGCAAGAGCCGGCGTCTCTCTCTCTCTCTCTCTCTCTCTAACTGTCGCAGCAGGTCGCGGACACGAGAAGCGCTGATGGGAGCGCCGTCCGCCTCCAGCCGCTTGATGACGCACAGCTCTATGCCATGACGGGGCAGCATGTTCCGCATGGCCTCGTTGTATTGGCGGGTGACCTGGCAAAAGGGCTCCTCGCCAACGAATCGCACGCTGATGTTCAGCGCTGGCGCGATATGGCGGCAGAAGATCCGCACGTCGACGGACGCATCGACGGCGGTATGGTCGACATCCGGGTCATCCTTGTTGAAATAGTCGCCGAACGTTCGGGCTGAGATCATAAACTGTCCGCTGGGCAGGACGCGCACATTGGGGAGATCTTCCACCCCGCGGCGCACGAGCTCCAGGCGATCCCGGAAGGGAAAGCGGGAGGCGTCCTCTTCCACCACGAAAACGAACAGTCGGTCCACCTTTTTCAGGGCTTCCGTGATAAGATGCCGATGCCCCAGCGTAAAGGGATTGCAGTTCATAACGGCGGCGCCCACACGCATCCCGTCGGGAAAGCGGTGCCGCCGTATCCGTCCCAGCCATGCCTGAAGCTCGGGATTTTTTCCGAAGACGTCGTGGACGGGCGGTGTCGGACCGGAGTCCTCCAGAGGCGGACACGCCCGTGGACACGGCCGCGTCTCGTCCATTGCCGCGGGAGGGACGGCCTTGTCCACCGTGAGCGGGGCGGTGCGGCATATGGCATCGCAAAGATGCTCCGCGTAAAGGGCGTTGCCCGCCGGCGAAAGGTGGCGCTCGGAAAGGAAAAGACGTCGGGACAGGCATGCCCGCGTCAGCGGTTCGAACATGCTGAGGTAGGCGCAGCCGTTTTGCGTGCAGCGGTCGCGCAGATAGGCTTCCGTGCATTGCTGGTGCAAAAAATAATTGCTGTAGGAGAAGTAGACCAGAGCGTCGCCATCCGCAAAGGAAATTTGCGACAACAGATAGGCGAAATGTATTTCCAGATGGAGGTGGTCGATCAGGCTGTGGTTGACGACGCGCCAGCCGGCCTGTCGCGCATTGAGGGCGCGTTGCAGGCAGCTTGCCAGCGTCTGGCTGTCGTCACTGCCGTAGCCGAAGGCCATGCACGGTCCAAGCAGATGCACCGTGCGGCAGCCTTTTTCCGGCACATCCGTGGTGACGCGGCGACCATCGACGATATTGAGGAACATGCCGCGCTTGTCGGCCATGCGCACAGGGAAGCCGTGGTCATCCCGTATCAGGGGCGGCGCGAACATGACCTCCCGGATATAGGCATCGCCATAGTCAGGAGTATTCTTATAAATTTCCTCATAGCCAGGGGGATTGCCCTGCATCGTCTGGATGCTGTTCAACCGCATGAGGAAATCGTCCGCTTTCTGATGGGCGGGCAGGGCCCCGAGCGTGTAGTGCATCAGCACATATTTGTGGATGCCCCGCAGGCGCGGTGAGGCAAGGATACGCAGATTGTCGTCAAAGGCCAGCGCCTGGGCCACCATCTGCCGGAAGGTGTAGACGGGGACTCGCAGCACTCCGCGCAGAAGCTGGAGGATGCCCAGGATGTCGGCATATCTTTCGGTGCGATCCATGCCGGAGGCAAGAACGGCCAGGTCGACCCGCGGGATCTTTCTGGCTTCGTGCAGGGAGACGACGGGCCGGCCAAGAAACAGACTTTCCGTGGCGTCTGCCGAAAGAAAGGCACGGACCTTGACGCCGCTGCTCTCCAGTTCGGCAAAGCATTTTTCCGCTTCGTCATCAGTACCGAAGATGACGGCAAGGCCGGCGTGATGGTGCTCAAGAAAAGGGCGAAGGCTCAAGCCCCTCATCTTGAAAATGAGGTAGCGATCCAGCATGGCGTCAGACGCCCTGTCTCAGAGCGATGATATTCTTGACGGCCTCAATGAAGGAAATGGCTCGTGGATGCGGTGCGACGATCTTGTTCCGCTGCTGTTGCATGACTTCCGTCCGTAATGCGCTATCTTCAGCCAGTCGGAAAATCTGTGGCCAGAGTTCTTCCGTTGTGCGGCACACGGTCGGGTAGGCGCGCAATACCTCCCCGTAGCTGTCGGCACGCAACGCCAGCGCATCCTCAAGGACAAGGATGGTAGGGACCTGGCCGCTTGCCTGCAACAGGGGGACGCCCCCCTCGCCGAAGGAAATGCAGATGTCCGCCGCGGGCAGAAGGGAGAGATCCGTATGCGTCGGCGCATCATCCAGTCCGGCCGCGGCCAGAGAGTAGGAGTCGCTGCAAACGGGGTGTCGCCAGAAGCGGACGGTAAAACGCCTGTCGCTCGCGGGGGGAGCCATAATCTCCCGGATCAGACGATCGAGCACACGGGTATCGGCGGAGAGTGAGGCCGTGTTCCGCAGACGTACCGGGGGCAGAAGGACAAGGAGGCGCACTTCATCGGCATCCGTCTTTGGCGGCCAGGGGGGCGGCGTACGCTCCTGGTCATTCGCCCGGTCGATCGGTTCAATGTTCACGATGTGCTGCGAGGGAATGCCGGCGTTGTGGGCACAGCGGACGCTGTATGTGTTGGACAGCAGCAGCCTGTCGGCGTATTCCGCCTTCCAGCTCGTGCAGGGGCTGAGTTCGGCATGGCCGAATGCCGCTGTGGGGATGCCCAGTTTTCTGGCGGCAAGCAGAGGGATGCGCGACTCCGCCTCATACAGATCGGTCCCCAGCACGCAGGCGGGACGGAATGTGGAAAAGAGCAGGCGGAAGCGTTCCGCCCAGTGCAGCAGCAGGGGCCAGCGCACCTCATGGTATTGCCGCAGACAGTCCGTGATGACGGGCCGCAGACGTTCCCTTTTGCCAAGGGACATTTCCTGAAATTTTTGCCAGGCGGTGTGGAACAGGCTGTCGTCCCGTATGGCCGGCGGTGGGGGAACGATATGGACGGGGAAGGGACGCCGCTCATGGCTGCCGCCCGACGTCAGCACGGCGATGTTCTGTTTCAGACGCCGCTCTGTCCGAAAAAGCGCGGGGGTGAACCGTCCGACATCCGACGGCGGCAGCGCGCAGACGACGGCATTCTCGATGTCGGCCGCGGCAAAGGGGTCAAAAGGGGAGCCCACGAGGTTGCCGATGACGGGATCCGCCTGGCCGGTACAGGCCATGGGCCCGCATGGACCATCCAGCGTGATGATGTCGCGCCCGGGGTCCAGCGCCAGCAGGGCCCGGCCAAAATTGTCGATGCCGTAATAATGTTCCGGTGCGACGTAAGGTGTGCGCACGATGGCAAGAACATTCCGCCCCTTTTGCGAGAGGCTGTCGGCCAGCGCTTCGGCCAGCAGGATTTCTTCCCAGAACCAGCGCAAACAGCCGGAGTCCACGTCAGGCCAGCAGATGCCGTCGATGCGGTAAAGATGTGCCAGTGGCGCAAACCAGTCGCGGGACAGACGATCGGCTTCACGCAGCAGGGAGGCGAGCTGGTTCCGGGGCAGCACATCCTCGGCCAGAATGACCGGGATGTCGCAGCAATGGGCATACCAGGCCGTGTTGTCATCCAGCGCCAGGATCTCCCGCACGGGTTTGCCGTGTTCCAGCAGGATCTCGGGTCGCAGATCATGCCAGTCGCGCGCGGTCAGGGCCAGCGTGCATCCCTCGTCCGACAGAAGAGATTCGGGAATGGGCATCCGCAATTCCTTCCGCTGCATCAGCCTGCGGACGCGCGACAGCTTGTCCTTGATGATCCGTTGCATGTCCGGCATGAGTTCCCCATCTTTTGGTAAAGGCTTCGGCGGGATGGATTTTTTGGATAAGATTTTGCAGTCTGTATACTCAAAACCATCAGCCTGTCAACCGGATGCCCCGCATCCGCTTTGGCGGATTGACAGCCCGTAACGGCGCGAATAGGATGGCGGTCGTAATAAGATGTGGAGAATCGGGGTCATATTATGAAAGTGGTTTCACTTGTCGGGGCCCGGCCGCAATTTGTCAAAGAGGCCATCATCAGCGAGACAGTCCGCGCGGCAAAGGCGTGGGATCATGTGCTGGTCCATTCCGGGCAGCATTACGACGCCGTCATGTCCGACGTGTTTTTCCAGGAGCTGGGCATCCCGACGCCCCGGTACAACCTTGGCGTCGGTTCCGGGGCGCACGGGGCCATGACCGCAGCGGCGCTGGATGCCATGGAAAAGGTGCTCGAAAAGGAGCGCCCCGATGCGCTGCTGGTGTATGGCGATACCAATACCTCGCTTGCCGGCGCCCTTGCCGCGGCAAAGATGTGCATCCCCGTCATCCATGTGGAGGCCGGCATTCGCCAGGCTCCCCGCACCATGCCCGAAGAGATCAACAGGCGGCTCATCGACCACGCGTCGCGGCTGCTGTGCTGCTGTTCGCAACTGGCGGCGGACAATCTGCAGCGGGAAAATATCCGTGAAGGCGTCATCGTCTGCGGTGACGTGATGTTCGATCTGTTCAAGAGGATGGAAGGCCGCTTCGACGCTGAGCGTGAGTGCGCCGAGCGCGGGCTTGTCCCCGGCTCCTTCTTTGTGGCAACGCTGCACAGGAATTTCAATGTGGACGACCAGGAGGTTCTCCACTCCCTGCTGAAAGGGTTTTCCCTGCTGGTCAGGCGGACGGGAAAGAAGGTCCTGCTGCCGCTGCATCCCCGAACAGGGAAAAGCATCGACTTTCCCCACTGGGGAGATGTGCTCCAGGACATCACTCTGATATCCCCGCTGGGGTATCTGGAGCTCATGTCCCTTGTCGGCGCTTCGGCGGGCGTGCTGACCGACAGCGGCGGACTGCAGAAGGAAGCCTATTATGCCGGGAAAAGGGCGGTCGTCCTGATGCCCGATACCGGCTGGCGGGAGCTTGTCGAGCTGGGCTGGAACCTGCTTTGTCCTTCTCTGGAGGCGGAAGCCGTCGCCGGGCTGGGCGGGGCCCTGCTGGAAACTCCTCCTCCCATGCCCTGTTTCGTCTACGGCGCAGGCGATGCGGCGACGCGCATCGTGCGGCATGTGTGCGCCACCCTCAGTCCATTTTAAGTTTATCTATCGAGAAGTGCCATGTACCAGATCGTCCCCACCAATAAGCCTATTGTCCTGCCCCCCATCAGTCTCAATTCGTTGAGCATAGAAATCACTAACCGTTGCAATCTGCGATGCAAGATGTGTGTCTCGCACGGAGAAGGTCTGGACGCAGGACAAGCTAAGGATATGCCGCCATTCATGGAACTGGATTTTTTTGAAGATATTATCAGTCAGTACAAGCGAATTGCCTCAGATCGTAAAATCGTAGCGCCGCAGTTCCAGGGAGAATCACTTGTGAACCGGCAGTTCCTTGATTTTTGCCGGATCCTGCAAAATGCCGGGCTCCCTTTCAGCTTTACCACCAACGCAACCCTGCTGACGCCGGAAATATCCAGGGAACTGCTTGCGATGTCCTGTTTTTCAGGGATCAATTTTTCCATTGATGGCGTCAAGCCCGAAACCTTCGAAGCCATTCGTATCGGCGCCAGCTATGAAAAGGTGATGAGCAATGTCGAGACGTTCCTGGCATTGGCGAAATCCTGCCCGCACGTCCGAACCAGCGTGAGTTTCACCATGCAGCAGGAAAACAGGGGAGAGATCGAGGAATTCATCAATCTTTGGGCCAGGCGGGTCGACGTCCTCAACTTCAATACCCGCTGCGTCAAAGGTCGGCCTGAGCTGTGTTTGTGGCGGCCGGCCCGGTTTTACTGCCACGATCTTTTCCATTTCATGATCGTGCTGACCGATGGTTCCGTCGTGCCCTGCTGTCGTGACTATCTGTACACACTCAAAATGGGCGACCTGCATGAGCAGACGCTTGAAGAAGTCTGGATGGGCGAAAGATACATGTCCATGAGGCTCCTTCAGGCTATGAAAAATTTCACGACGCCAAAACTCTGTGCCGAGTGCGATACCTGGATGACGTATAGCGAGGAGATGAAGATCGTCGATCTCGCTGACGACATCGTCCTTGAGCAGCACCCCTTCTGGATGCGTGTGCACCGGAAGTGAGCTCTTGCCGCCCGGCCGCGGCATGACGCGGCGCATACATCAACGGAGCATCTATGCGGATACTGATAGCCGGCGGCGCAGGCTGCCTCGGTTCCAGTCTGGTGGAGACCTATGTGGCGCAGGGCCATGACCTCATGGTGATCGACAATTTCGCCACCGGGAAACGGGAAGTCGTTCCCGAACTGCCGACGCTTCAGGTGGTCGAGGGATCCATTGCCGACAGGGAGCTGGTGGAATCCTGCTTTGCGCGCTTCCGGCCAAGCCATGTCATCCATTCCGCCGCCGCCTACAAGGAGCCGGAGAACTGGTGGGAAGATGCTGAGACCAACGTGCGCGGCAGCATCAACATCGCCCGCTGTTGCGACGCGCACGGCGTCCGGCGTCTGATCTATTTTCAGACGGCGCTTTGCTATGGCCGGCCGCGGCAGGTCCCCATTCCCGTCGATCATCCGACGGCCCCCTTTACCAGTTACGGCATTTCCAAAACCGCCGGGGAGCAGTATGTGCGCATGGCCAGGACGCCGTCGGTATCGCTGCGCCTGGCCAATGTGACCGGGCCGCGTCTGGCCATCGGGCCCATACCTACCTTTTATACGCGCCTGCGGGACGGACGGGCCTGTTTTTGTTCCGACACCGTACGGGATTTTCTGGATATGGAGGATTTTCTGGCGCTGATGGAGCGTTGTCTCGTCGACGGGGCGCCCACAGGCGTTTTCAATGTCTCCACGGGAGAAGGGCATACCATTCGCGAGGTGTTTGCGATCGTTGCCGATCACCTCGGCCTGGATACGCCTGAACCGCCCCTCGTGCCCTGCGGCCCGGATGACGTGCCGGCCGTCGTGCTTGATCCCTCCGAAACGGAAAGAGCCTTTCACTGGAAGGCCCGGAAGGGCTTCGACGAAACCATCCGCAGGATGCTCGCCTGGTATGATGCCCACGGAGTCACGGACATCTACACCCATCTTGCCCCCGGCAAATAACGAGCGAGGAAGTTCACATGGCGACATCTTTTCAAAATATGCGTATCCTTATCGTCGGCGGCGCGGGCTTCGTCGGTAGCAATCTGACCCTGCGGCTGCTGCGGGAATCTCCGGCGGAGATCATCGTCGTGGACAATCTGCTGTCGTCCGACGCGGCCAACGTCCCGGCGCATCCTGCCGTGCGGTTCGTATACGGATCCATCACCGATCCTGAGATCCTTTACGGACTGAAGGATGATATCGATTTTGTCTTCCACCTTGCCTGCTATCATGGCAATCAGTCCTCCATCGCCAACCCGCTGGAGGACCATGCCAACAACGCTTACCCCAACCTGGTGCTGTTCAACAGGCTCGCGGGCTTTGCCAACTTGAAAAAGGTCGTTTATTCCGCCGCGGGGTGCGCGGTCGCCGAAAAGACGTTTGGTGAGGCGCATGCGACGTCTGAAGATGCGCCGGTATCCCTTTTTCACGACAGCCCCTACTCCATATCCAAGCTTATCGGGGAACTGTACGGCAACTACTTCTTTCTTCACAACCGCCTCCCCATCGTCAAGGCACGCTTTCAGAATGTCTATGGCCCGCGCGAGATCCTCGGTGCCGGACGATGGAGGGGGACCGTGCATACCGTGTGGCGCAATGTAACGCCTACATTCATCTGGAAAGCCCTGCATCAGGAAGCGCTGCCGCTGGATAACGGCGGCAACGCCAGCCGTGATTTCATCTTTGTCGAAGACATCGTCGAAGGGCTGATAGCCTGTGCGCTGCGGGGGACGCCGGGCGAGGCGTATAACCTGGCATCAGGGGTGGAAACGAGCATCCGCGAGCTTGCGGAAACCATCAATCGTCTGACGGGCAACACCACGCCGCCGGATCTGCGCAAGCCCCGTGACTGGGATCGATCCGGCAAACGCTTCGGCAGTACCGAAAAGTCTGAACGGGAGATCGGCTTCAAAGCCCGCGTCGATCTGGCGAGCGGCCTTGAGCGTACCATCGCCTGGACGAAGGAACACCGCGAGCTCATAGAGCGCTGCATGCATCAGCATGATCCCTTCATGCGATGACTTTCCGTATCCCGCGGAGCAGGAGGTCGCGCGGGCGGCCTCCTGCTGAGGAGACTCGCGGATGTCCGTTCCCGAGTCGGCGGGCTTGTCCAGTCGGTAAGGGGGTGTCGTGCGCGACAGGTCATGGCTGTCGCCCGCTATGGCAGGCAGGCCACGAGCAGCCGGACAGCAGTCCCCGGGATGTCCGGCCATGCGCCAGGAGCGCTTCTAGTCTTCCTCGTCGTTCCCCAGCAGTTCGTCCAGATGCCGCCGCGCGAAGTCCAGCGAATCATCCAGTTCCAGCGCGGCTTCCAGATAATGGCGCGCCTCGTCCCGCTGGCCGAGGAGCTTGCAGCAGATGCCGAGGTTGGCCATGTCCATGACCGAGCCCTTGTCCACGCGCAACACGGCCCGGAAGGCCTCGGCGGCCTCGGCATAGCGGCCTGTGCGGAAGTTGGCCACCCCCAGCAGGTTGCCGTATTCCTTCATGTCCGGGCAGAGGGCGCAGGCCGCGGCCAGCGGCGCGCGGGCGGCATCCCAGTCGCCGCGGAGGGTGGCGGCGTACCCGGCATAGAAGTGGGCGAGCGCCGTGGCGTCGGCGTCCGGCTGGCAGGCAGCGGCCTTGGTGAAGCACTGGCGGGCTTCCGCGTGCCTGTCGGCGCGCAGGGCCAGCATCCCCCGGAAAAAGGGCAGGAAGTGCGCCCCGGGATAGTGGCGCTCCAGCACCTCCAGCCCGGCGAGGGCTTCCGCCTCCTCGGCCTCTTCGGCCAGTTTGCGGCCCACAAAGAGGCCGAGGCTCTGGTTGCGGTCGCGCTCGCGGAAGGCGAGCCCGGGAGCCATGCTGTAATGCGCCGGGATGCCCAGAGCGGGGTGGCTCACGTCCACGGCATAGACAGTGACGGACGCCAGGCCGCGGATGGCGGCCAGCAGCTCGTCGCGGATGTCGGGCGCTTCCACGCCGGGCAGGCTGTCCAGCGGGACGACAGGGCCTTCCAGCAGCCAGTCGATGTCTTCCAGCCGCTCGAACTTGCTCAGGCCCGAGGCCTCGTAACAGGCATTGGTGCAGAAATCTCCCGCCAGCTGCGCCACTTCGGTCACGGCGCGGATGGCCGCCTTGGCCGGACTGGACGCCGTCCCGGCGGTGAAGACGATCTCCGAACGGTCGGGGAAGGTCGCCGGGTCCCAGGCCAGCGCGGCCACGGTGGGCAGGGGCATGCCCAGCGAGAAGTCCTTGAGCACGAGCCGGATGCCCTGCGCCGCGAAGCGGCGGCAAAGGTCGACCAGCACCGGATCGCCCAGCGAGTCTGGATCGATGGTGGGCGTGGTGGGGCGTTCGCGGTCGATGCGGCAGCAGACGTGGCGTTCCACCAGTTCGCTCAGGCCTTGCAGCAGGGATTCTTCCGCGCTGTTGCCGGCCGAGGTCCCGTTGAATTCGCCCAGCAGCTTGAACCAGTCCAGCGGCGTCCAGACCGTCTTGCCGTCCACCAGCCGCGTGGCCGGATAAAAGGCCCAGCGCACGGTGGAGAGCACCTCCCGGGCGGCCTCGGGCGCGAGCGTGTCCTCCACGGAACGCAGGATCTCTTCCACCGGCATGAGCTCGCCGCCGAAGCGCTGTTCCGCCTCCTGCCAGCTTGCCGTCACCATGTGGGGCCTGGCCTCCCAGAAGCTGAAGAAGGCATAACGCTCCATGAGTTCCATGAGCGCCGAGGCCTGCGCCTGTTCGGCGGAAGAGCCCTTGCCCATCTGCTTGCGGGTGGGCATGATGCGGCGGGCATCCCGGCCGCAGACGCTCAGGTAGACCGGTATGCCGAGCCGTCCCGTGTCCACGCGGCGGGTCTCGGTCAGCACGTCCAGCCCGGAATCGGCCAGGGCCTGCCGGACGCGCTCGATGGTTTGCCGGGGGCTGACGCACTTGTCCAGATCGCGGGTATAGGCCTTGGGGCAGGGGCGGAGTTCAATGGGCGTGTTCATGCGCGCTCCACCACCAGCAGGGAATAGGCCCGGCGCTGTTCCTTGCCGTCCGCGTCATGGCTGGTCAGGCCGATGCGGCGTTCGTCCACGCGAAAACTCCTGGCGGCCAGTTTGGCGAAATGCGGCTTGGCGCGCGCCAGATCCGTGGCGAAGAGCGCCTTGCCGCCCGGGGCCAGATGCCGGCCGAGGAATTTGAGGAGCGGCCGGTGCAGCTCATCCAGATAGAGGATCTCCGAGGCGGCCACAAGGTCGAAGCCTTCCGCGAAGCGCGGGTCCGTGCCGGGGCGGGTCACATCCAGATGGGCGACGCTGACGCTGTTTTCGAGGCCGTTGCGCAGCACGTTGGCTTCGGCGAACAGCAGGGCGTCGGGCACGATGTCGGTGCAGATGATGCGGGCAAAGCCGTAGTGGGCCGCCACGAGGCTCAGGGTTCCGCAGCCCGCGCCCAGTTCCAGCAGGCGTTTGCCCTGCGGCGCGAAATGCCGCAGATAGCGCCCCAGCACGAAGGAGGCGGGCCAGACTTTTGCCCAGAGCGGCAGGTCCTTCAGCGGGTTGCGAATGGCCTTGCGGGCCAGCATGCCGTCCAGATAGGCCTGCATGTTGCGGATGGACAGGACCTCGAGCGTCAGGTCGTCAATGACCAGCGGCTCGAAGTCCACGTCGAAGGTGGTGCGGATCCTGGCAAGCAGGTCGTCCAGCGCGGGTGCGGGCCCGGCGGACGGCGGGGTGGCGGTCTGAGGCATGCTGACTCCCTTGATATGGTTCACAGACGTCTTATCCGCATTCCGGGCGCAAGGCAAGGCGGGCTCCCCGCGCCGCCTTGACAGGAAACGGGCCCCGGTCTAAGCAGGGAGCATGAACACGAAACTGTATCGACTTGAAGTGACCGCGCCGGAAGAGGACTACGATCGGCTTTCCGGCCTGCTTACGCTGGAAGTGGCCTTCGGCTGGGAGGAGGAAAGCCTTCCCTCCGGGGAAACGCGCTTTCGCATCCATTGCGAGCAGGAGGATTTCCTCCAGGCCCTGCTGGAGCGCATCCGGGAAGCGATCCCCCAGGCCGTCGGCGTCTGCGGGTCCATAGAGAACAAGGACTGGCTCGGGGCCTGGCGGGAATTCTTCACGCCCGTCCCCTGCGGGACGCGTTTCGTCGTGCTGCCGCCGTGGCTGGCGGAGCGGGCCGCCACGGACTTTCCCGGTCGCACGCCCATCGTGATCGAACCCAAGAGCGCCTTCGGCACCGGGCATCACGCCACCACGGCTCTGTGCCTGCGGGTGATCAGCGACCTGCTGGATGAGGGGCGGCTTGCCGCCGGGCAGCGCTTCCTTGACCTCGGTACGGGGACCGGCGTGCTGGGCATCGGCTGCTGTCTGTTCGGCCTGCGCGGCCGGGGTCTGGACATCGACCCGCTGGCCGTGGACAACGCGCTGGAGAATCGTGCGCTCAACGGCATCGAGCCCGCGACCTTCACGCTGGCCCAGGGCAGCATCGACGCCGTGCGGGAACAGTATGACGTGGTGCTGGCCAATATCCTTGCCCGTCCGCTGACGGAGATGGCCCCGGACATCGTGGGGGCCTGCGCGCCGGGCGGCTGCCTCGTGCTCTCCGGCCTGCTGGAGATCCAGGCCGACGGCGTGGAGCGGGCCTATCAGGCCTGCGGCCTGCCGGCGGCGCGTCGCCTGATCGACGGGGAGTGGTGCGCCCTCATCTGGGAGCACGTCACCTGCTAACAGGAAGCATTCTTGACAACCGTCCTGTCCTGCCATATGCTTAGCAAAAAATTTTTGGGAGAATGAGCAATGAATACCGTTACCTTTCAGGGAAATCTCCTGCATCTGGAAGGCAGTCTGCCTGCCGTGGGCCAGAAAGCCCCCGATTTTGTGCTGGCGGCCAATGATCTCAGCCCCCGCAGCCTGAAGGACTATGCCGGCAAGGTGCTCGTGCTGGTGTGCGTGCCGTCGCTGGATACGCCGGTGTGCGATATGGAAGTGCGCCGCTTCAATCAGGAAGCCGCCGCCCTGTCCGACAAGGTGCGGATCGTGGCCGCGAGCTGCGACCTGCCCTTCGCGCAGGCCCGCTGGTGCGGCGCTGCCGGCGTGACCGCCGTGGAAAGCGCTTCGGATTACAAGGACGTGAGCCTCGGCCGCAATTACGGCGTGCTCATCCAGGAACTGCGCCTGCTGGCGCGGGCCGTCTTCGTCATTGCCCCGGACGGCACGCTGGCCTACAGCCAGCTTGTGCCGGAAGTGACCCACGAACCGGATTACGCGGCCGTGCTCGAGGCCATCAAAAAGCTGGCCTAGCACCCGCCAGCCGCTGACAGAGATCGGGCGTCGTCTCCACGGGAGGCGGCGCCCGTTGTTTTTTGCGGCGTCCGTCGGCAGGCGCAAAGCTCTCGGCCGTTGCTGCCGGCTACAGGACGAGCCAGGCGATCACAAGGTAGCGGCCCAGTTTGGCCAGTGCGACCAGCAGGAGGAAGGGGGCAAGCGGTTCGCGCAGCAGTCCGGCCGCCAGCGTCAGCGGATCGCCGATGACGGGGGCCCAGCTCAGCAGCAGCGACCAGCGTCCGTAGCGATGATACCAGCGCTCGGCCTTGCGGAGCGCATCCCCCTTGAGGGGGAACCAGCGCCGCCGGCCCAGCCTGTGCGCCCAGCGGCCCAGCAGCCAGTTCACCAGCGAGCCCAGCGTATTGCCCAGTGTGGCAACCCCGATGAGCAGGGCGGGAGAGCCCGTGCCGCTGGTCAGCAGACCTGCCAGCGCCAGTTCCGACTGGGCGGGAAACAGGGTCGCGGCCAGGAAGGAGGAAAGGAACAGGCCGATCATGGCCCAGCAGGTGCTCATAGTCCCTCGGCGGTTATGGAGAGAGCGCGGCGCGCACAGCGGGATACGGTCGCCACGCGCGGCGGCCCGTTGCCGTGGCCGTGGCCCGGGCAGCGTAGCGCCTCGCGCCCGCCGCGTAAAGCGCCTCCCCCTGTCGGAGCGTGCGGGGCGGACGGAAAACGCTTGACGCCTTTATTGAGAATAGGTACTAATATTTTCAGCGAGCGCCACGGGCGCAGCGCACACCACCGACACCATCCACGGATACCGCAGGAGGAAGCGCATGAAATCTCTGAAAGGCACCCAGACTGAAAAAAATATCCTCACCGCCTTTGCCGGTGAATCCCAGGCCCGCAACCGCTATGACTTCTTTGCCGGCGCGGCCAGGAAGGACGGCTATGTCCTCGTGAGCGACATTTTCACGGAGACCGCTCTCCAGGAAAAGGAGCACGCCAAGCGCCTGTTCAAGTTCCTTGAAGGGGGCGAAGTGGAGATCGCGGCGGCCTTCCCGGCCGGCATCATCGCGGACAGCCACACCAACCTCATCTTTTCGGCGGCCGGGGAAAACCACGAACATACGGAAATGTATCCCTCCTTTGCCGCCACGGCGGAGAAGGAAGGCTTTGCCGAGATCGCGGCCGTCATGCGCAATATCGCCGTGGCGGAAGCCTACCACGAGCGCCGTTTCCTTGCGCTGGCCCGGGACATCAAGGAAGGGCGTATGTTCCTGCGCGACAAGCCGGTCATCTGGCGCTGCCGCAACTGCGGGTGTCTGGTGGAAGGGGAGCATGCGCCGGAAATGTGTCCGGCCTGCGCGCATCCCAGGGCCCACTTTGAGGAGCTCAACTACAGCTTTTAGCGCGGCGGCGCGCTGATGGCGCACACGCCCCGCTGATGCCGGAAGTTCCCCCCGTCCGGCAGTCCGCATCTCTCCCCTGCGGACGACAACGCACGCCACTCCTTATGCTGCCCCCGGTGAGGACGGATTCCGCCCGCGCCGGGGGCGTCCTGCGTCCGTGGCGACACCTGCGCCGGGCCGGCAGGGCGCACGACAGGCGGGTAAATAAAACGCGGCGGGACCGGAGGACGGTCTCGTCGCGTGCGGGAGCAGCGGAGGAACGGGCCTATTTCAGGCGGGAGAGCAGGGACTCCTTGATGGCATCGATGCTGCCCGAGCCGTCCAGTTCGATATAGGTCGTCAGGCCCTGGTCGGCCAGCTTCTTGAAATAATGGGCCGCGGCCAGCGTGCCGTCCACGTCGTTGTAATAGATGTCGTGGCGTTTGTTGATGGCGGCCTCATCCTGATCGTCGCCGCGGACGGTCAGCTCGCCGCCGCAGACGCGGCAGACGTCCCCGTTGGGCTTGATGGCGTCAATAAAGATGTTGTTGGGGTGGTTGTTGTTGTTCTTGCAGAGGCGGCGGCCCATGATGCGGTTCTTTGCCGTTTCGCGGTTCAGCTGGATCTCGATGACGTAGTCCAGCGTGAGGCCTTCCTTTTGCAGGGCTTCCCAGAGTTTTTCGGCCTGGACCATGTTGCGGGGGAAGCCGTCCAGCAGCCAGCCGTCCTTGCCGCGCGTCTTGAGGGTGTCCAGCACCATGGGGATGGTGATGTCGTCCGGCACAAGGTCGCCGCGGTCGATATAGGCCTTGGCTTTCTTGCCCAGCTCGGTGCCGCCGCCGATGTGCTCGCGGAAAATGGCCCCGGATTCGATGTGGGCAAGATGATATTTCTGCTTCACAAGGTCGCCCTGCGTGCCCTTGCCGCTGCCGTTGGGGCCGAAAATAAGAATGTTCATCATATCCTCCTTGCGGCGCGACATGCGCGCGGTTGATGTAGGCTGCCTCCCGGAGTACCGCGTGCGGCACGGCCTGTCAACGTCCGGGACGTACGGCCGGGATCGAGCGGAAAACGGCGCTTTTTCCGCAAACGACAGGCCGTATGGTTCGCAGCGCTTCGCGTTCCAGACGGAAGATGCCCAAGAGTCGGCCGCCGTTCCGTGCCAGAATGACACTCGGCCTCACCCGCCGCCAGCGCCCGCACTCCCCGAGGTGCGCCCCGCGCAAGCAAAAGGGCGGGCCGCGCACACGCGCTGACCCGCCCAGACAGCTACCCGCCCTCATGCCGGCGGTCGATGCGCGTTGCCGCGCCTGGAGCGATCCCACAGTGAGGATGTGGATCGCTCAGGTAGTCGCGAGAGCGACTACCCACAACCGAACCTGCGGAAAAACCACGTTTTTTCCGCAGGGTGCGGGCAGGGTCCGCATTGAGATCGGACACGACCCCAAGGCGGAGCCGCTCTAGAAGCTGTACACCAGAGCCACGTTGGCTTTCCAGGCATCCTGTTTGCTGAAGGCCACGCCGGAAGCGCGCGTCCAGCTGCGGTTCCAGGTGTCGCGATCCATCATGTTGACGATGTAGCCAAGTTCCAGACCGGCCGTCAGGTTTTCGTAGATCTTGTACTTGGTCTGGAGGTTGAATTCCAGCAGGCCGTCGTTGGTGGTCAGGTACGGGCCGTCTATGTTGCTCTGGGGGTTGGTCCAGTCAAGCGGGGTGCTCGCGTATTTGACCATGGAGGGGCTGTTGGTGCCGCCGCGATAGGCCACGCGGAAGGTGTGGGTCAGATCTTCCAGGAAGCTCATGTTCTTGAGGTGGAAACCGATGCCCCATGTGCCGGCGTAGGAGAGGGCCATATCCCATGTCCCCGCCGTGCCGTCATAGAACGTGGCATCGCCGAGCATGCTCGTGAACATGGCGAAGGGCGACAAGGTGGGCATGCGCTCGGAACCGTTCTTCAGGTTGCCGTCGTCGCCGGAGCCGTACCAGCCGAAGATGCCGGGAGTACCCCAGTCAAGCTTGTATTCCACAAGAGCCTTGAGGATGAAGCCCTGACGCTCGGTGGACGCGCGCTCGGCATTGGCCACGCCGCGTTTGCTGATGCCGTAGCGGCCCATGGCTTCCACCCAGCCGTAGTTCATGTCCACTTCGATGTTCCAGGGGTCGAGAGCCGTGATCTTGATGGGGAGGCCGGCCCAGAACATGCCGCCGTACGTCTTGCCGGTGTGCTCGCGGGCGAAGGCGGAGTTGCTGTGCCCGAAGGGGTCAGTCCCCAGCGGGTAGAAGGCGTTGATGTCCTTCCACCAGGAGGTCACGCCGGCGGCGTTGTCATCATTGCGCCAGGAGTTCTTGCCCTGCATGCCGTACATGGCCCAGGGCGTAAGTTTCACGCCGTCGAACTCCAACGGCAGGGAGAGGAAGAAGAGGTCGATATTGTCGAGATAGTTGGCCTGATAGTTGTCCTGGCCGTTGTTGAGCCAGCCGGTGAAGTTGTCGTTGCTGGGCCGCATCCACATGGCGGTGAGGCCCACGTTCTCGTTGAACCTGTAGTTGGCGGTGACGGCGGCCACGTCGGCGTTGTCCATGACCATGCCGCCGCCCGCCGCGCTGGGCAGCCAGGTGTTCTGCAGGCCCATGCGGAAGCGCAGATCGGTATTGGGGACGACCCAGTCAAGATAGGCGTTGCGTACCTTCACCGTCGTGCCGTCGCCGCCGAGCGCCATGCCGGCGCTGTTCTGGCCGTAGTTGGCATGGCCGATCTCAAACCAGAACGACCCGGACAGACTTTCCGAAACGATGAAGTCTATCTGCTGCCGGATGCGCTGGCGTCCGTTGAAGGTGTCGCTGCTGTTTTTTCCGCCCTGGGAATTTTTCATGGAAAGATAGCGGTTGTTGACCCCATAACCGAACTGCCACGCTCCCTTGGTCTTGATCTCGACGGCGGAAGTGTTGGCGGACCAGCCCAGCAGCATCGCGGCTGCCAGCGCGAGGACAGTAAGCCGTTTTTTCATGATGAACCCTCTCTTTGGTATGCGGCACGGTCAGGTTGGGACCGTGTCACGACGTCCTCCCCGGCTCGCCGCCGGCGGCGAAACACGTCGATACCCTTTCCCTGCCTGTTTCAACACGGGAGCATGGCTCCCTTTTCCTTCCGTCACGCTTCATGCGATGCCGGGCGGTCGTGACGCCCCGGCCGGCGGCGGCGTCCCACCCAACAGCCGCGCTGCGCGCCGCTGCCCCCTTTGGATGGTCGCCGCCCGCGCCGATGTCCCTGAGGAGCATCGGCGCGGCGCGGTCATCTTTTGCATTGTTCCCGCCGGCATGGCCCCGTCAGGCGGTGAGGCCATGCCGGCATATCCACACTTCTGACGTTCCGTTGCCGTGGGCAGGTCTTCCCACAGGACCGCGGCGACGTTCTCTTCGGGGGCGTGCCTGGTCAGCAGGCTGCCGCCGAAAAGACCGATGGCGCAGAAGATGAAGCCGAAGAACGTCTGGTCAAAGGATATGCCCAGATACGGCCAGACCAGGGTGGACACCAGCCCAAGCAGCATGCCGGACATGGCCCCGGTCTTGGTGACGCCGCGCCAGAGCATGGTCGCCAGGAAGGGCAGCACGATGGTGGTGGCCGTCAGGCGCAGGGCCCACTGATAGATGGCGATGATGCCGGTGAAGTTGAAGGCCACGATCAGGGCCCCAAGCGCGATGATAAGCACGGTCAGGCGGGACCAGAACATGAGCTGCTTGTTGTTCGCCTTCGGGTTGATGAGCTGACGGTAGAAGTCGTGCGTCAGGTTGGAGGCTGTCAAGGCTGGAAAGGTGAAAGGAGCCATGAAGGCGGGGAGGTATCGTTGCGGGAAAGAGAGCGGACAGAAAAGGGAACTCTTCCCGCTCCTTTCCAAAAGGGAGGATCGCTTCGATGTGCCGGAAGGCCCAAGGCGAAAGGCTGGATCGTGTCGTCTGGGGAACACTGCGTCTGGAGGCATGTTTTCCCTGCCTGTTTCAGTAGATAATGTTTGCTCTCTACACGCATGTGAATTTATTTTCAAGTGTTTTTGTTGCCAAAAGGCAAAAGGATTCCGTTTGTCCGTCAGGTATTTCAAACATAATTTTTTATTAAAAAATTGTCTCAATAGTTGGTTCAATTGGGCAAGACGACGGCCGTCAGGATACGGCAAACGAAGTTTGCTGATTGGTAAAAAAAGAACAAGCAACGTGTGTTTTTTACATGGGGTTGGAGCATTTTGTCTTGTCCACAGGCAAAACGTGCCATCAGTCGTGGCGATGCGGGAGCCTTTCGACCATCGGCAGCGGAGCGCGGGGGCCCCCTTCCCCCAACCAGGCGACGAAGAGTGTTGACAGACCTAACGGAACAGGCCCAGCGCGCCGTCCAGCAGGCCGCCCACCAGCCCGGTGATGCCCTGCGCTATGCCGCTGAGGGCATAGAGCAGCACCGTGCCCGCGCTGATGCTCGTCTTGACGTCGTGCAGGCTGCCGTACACGCGCACAGGGATGTTGTTCATGGTCGGGGTATCCACGCGCAGGGAGCAGTCCAGCGTTTCCTCCACCAGATTGATCCAGCCGCCGCCTGTGACGTTCATGTCCGCGCTGCGCAGGGAAAGGTCGCTGCTGCGGGCCACTCCCTGCCGGAGATCGCCCGAGGCGCTGAGCCGGGAAAAGCGGGTGGGCGAGCCCTTTTCGCGGCCGTGCTTGTCCAGCGGCTGATGCGTCCCCTCACTGACGAGCAGTTTCCAGTTTCCGCTGATGGCGGCGGGCATTTGACCCGGGCCGTTGAGGGCGGCGGTGGCGTCGACTTCCACCGAGGCCCTGCCGGAGACGCGCGCTTCGCCGCCGCGTGCCGCACTGGCCTGGGCAAGGTCAAAGGCGCTGACGGAAAGACGGTTCGCCACCCGCATGCCGCGATCGAACTGGACGTGGCCGGTGTTGCGCAAAAGCGCCCCGTACAGATTGGCCCGCAGATCATAGTCCAGCCGGCCCCCGGCGAGCGTGAGCGGCAGGCGGACATCCGTCAGCGTGAGCTTCCAGCTGCGCACCTGCGCCGCATGCAGCGTCCCGTCCAGCGAAAAGGCTTGCAGAAAACGCAGATCCCAGGGCTTGCCTGCCGGGGGGCGGGCCGGTGGCGGGATGGGCCGTCCGGCGGCCCTGGCGGCCCGGATCTGTTCCTCCCGGCGGGCATCGGCGGCGGCCGCCTCGGGATCGAGGGCGCGCCGCAGGACATCGATGTCCAGCGAGGGCGTCGACAGGGCAAGGCGGATATGGGGAGCCGCCTGAAAGCTGACGCTCGCCTCTCCCCGGATGTCGGTCTCCAGCAGGCGGGTGGAAAGATCCTTCAGGGCAAGACGGCGGGAGGCGTACTCCCAGTCCGCGTGGAGGCGCAGGCCGCGCAGGGCCGGCGGCAGCTTGGGCGCGGATCCGCGGACAAGGGAAAGCGTGCGGGCAAGATCGTCGCTGCGGAGCGTGCCGCTGCCCGCAAGGTTCAGCCCGTTCCCGCCGGCAAGCGTCAGGCTGCCGGCATAATGCGCGCCCAGCGCGCCGGCATCGGCCTGTTGCAGACTGAGCCGCGGCGGTGAGGCCTGGGCGGTGAGCCGGCCGATCAGCTCCAGGTCGATCCCCTGCGGCAGTCCCGGGAATCCCCTGTCCGTCGTGAGGTGCAGCCGGGCGTCGGCGTCTTCCAGCGCCACATGGCTGCTGCCGCCGAGCCAGAGCGTGCCGTCCAGACGGCTGTCGGCCAGCAGCTTTTTGCCGTCCAGCGTCAGCCGCCAGGCCCCGGAAAGGCCGACGCGCCCCTGTTTCCAGCGTCCCTGCCGCAGATCCAGGGTGAGGCCCAGTCGGGCATATTCCAGCGGCAGAGCCGATGCGGGCAGGCTGCCGTTGTCGGCCCGGACGACGGCCTTGCCGGACAGACTGGCCAGAAAGGCGGGGATGCTGCCGCCCGTGCTGCGCAACGTCGCGTCCGCCTGGAGACGTCCCCCGCGCAGGGGGAGGGCGGGCAGATGTTCGCCAAGGGCCGAGGTCCTGATGTTTTTGAGGCCGGCGGCAATATCGAATTCCGGCTTGTCCGGGCCGCCGCCGACGGTGGCCTGCGCCGTGAGCGTGCCGTCATACAGGGTGGCGCGCACATCGAGCAGGGCGCGCCCCAGGCCGGTGGAGGCCGGCTTGCCGGGACTGATGACCACACGGGCATCCTGCATGTGCAGCGGACCATACCGGAGCCGCCGGGCGGAAAGGCGAATGTCGTAGCCGAGGTCGTCCGTGGCGGACGGGGGCTCCGCTTCCTTCGCGGCGGCCCCGCGCTCCCGCTGCGCGAGCTGATCCCAGCTTTCCGGGCGGGGATCGAAGCTGGTCAGGGGCGCGTAGGGGAAGGCGGGCTGCCGCGGACGCCGGCCCACGGCTTCAGGGATGGCCAGACCAAGATCGACCTGCTGTGCCGCCAGCTCCAGCGTCACCACAGGCTTGTCCCAGCGAGGGACGCCGCCCGTGCCGCTGAAGCGGCTGCCGGAACAGCTGGCGCTGATGGCCGGCACGCGCAGCCCCTGGCTGTCCAGCTCAAAATCCGCGCTCACTAGGGTGATGTTGTCCAGCGCGAGCTGAAGGCCGGGCACAAGGTCCCGGGCAAAACCGAGCCACTGGGTCAGGCTCAGGCGCTGCATGCGCAGATGGCCGCGCAGTTGCGGGCGTCCGCTGCCGGGCAGCAGCAGCGTGCCGTCCAGGCGGCCGCTGTCCGCATCCAGCGTAAAGCGCAGATCCTCCAGTTCGGCGCGGGGAGCGCCCGGCTCCGCCTGGCGGACCGTCCCTTCCAGGGAGAAGGGGATGGGCTGTCCGCTTTGCGTCAGCGCGCCGTCAAGGCGGCCGTCGATGGTCCAGAGGTCGTCGCCGCCCTTCCAGCGCAGATCGGCGCGCAGATCGCGCAGCCAGTCCCCGTAGCGCAGCTGCCCCCGCAGGCGCAGGCGGGAGCCTTCCGCCTGCGGAGCGGACAGACGTCCGCCGCCTTCCAGCCGGGCATGGCGCGACGCGAGCAGGACGGCATTGCGCTCGGCCACACGCAACAGGGACCAGTGGGCCTCCCCGTCCAGACGGTCATGCGGCCCGGCATCGAGATCCAGCCCCAGATCGTCCAGCACGAGGCGGCTGCCGTCCGCCGCGCTGACGTCGATTTGCCCCTGTTGCACTTCCAGCCGCAGGCTCCCCGGCAGAGAGGGAAGGGCGAGCGCCGCGGACGCGCCGGCGTCCGCGGCCGGCAGCCGGGTCAGGCTTGCCAGCGGCAGCCGGCCGGTCAGCACGGGGCGCAGCAGCTGGACATGAGCGGGCCACACCCGGCCGCGCAGCAGCTGCCAGAAGCTGGGACGCAGTGAGGCATAGGCCACGGAAAGCCGCAGGTCGCCGCTGCGGATGCGGATGTCGCCGATGAAGACCGACGGCACGGGCAGCAGGACGACGTCCACCGAGGCCGCTTCGGCGGCAAGCCCGGTGGCGGCGGTGAAGGTCTCCAGCACATGGGCGGTGAGTTCCCGGGAATGTTGTTTCAGCAGATAGACGCCCCCTGCCAGACTCACGAAGACAAGGAGGAGGACGGCCACCATGACGCGGGCCACGAGGCGCAATCGACGGCTGGGCATGAGGGATTCCGGGGCTTGGCTTGACGCTGCCGGGCGTCCGGCGCTACGGTGGATAAGTATTTCATGTTTTCCGCACGTTGGCAATGCGTGCCGGAGCGGGACGGAAAGGACGGGCCGGGGGAGCATGCGTCGAATATTCTGGATAGGCAGTCCGTTTTTCTGGCAGAGCCTGCGGGAAACCGGCTGGGAAGAGGTGGCCTTCTGCAATTTTGAGGAGCCCCGCGTGCTCGGCTGGCGGGATGTGGTGCGGCAGGCGGGCTTCGTGCCGGATGTGGTGGTGGTGGCGGACAAGAGCCGCCCCCCCTTCGTGCTGGGCGTGGAGGACTTCCCCTGTCTGACGGTCTTTTACAGCGTGGATTCCCACATCCACAGCTGGCAGCCGTGGTACGCGCAGGCTTTCGACGCCTGCCTCGTCTCCCTGAGGGATCATCTGCCGCGCTTTGCCGGGGACTTTCTGCCGGCGGAGCGCATCTGGTGGTCGCCCGCCTTCGCCTGGGACGATGACCGGCCGGATGCGACGGCTGAGCGGTGCTGGGATGCCCTGTTCGTGGGCACGGTGTCGGACAACACCCCCCGGCGTGCCGCCTTCCTGCGGGCGCTCGGGGAGCGTTTCCCCGCGCTGCACGTCACCCGGGGCGCGTACCGCCGGTTGTATCCGCAGGCGCGGGTGGTGCTCAATCAGTGCGAGCACGGCGATCTGAATTTTCGCGTCTTCGAGGCGCTCGGCTGCGGCAGTTGCCTGCTGACGCCGCGCATCGGCCACGGCCTCACGGAACTTTTCGTCGAAGGCGAGGAGATCGCCTGTTATGCGCCGCACGATGCCGATGATGCCGCCGCACGACTGCGGGCACTGCTTGCCGCGCCTGAACGCATGGAAGCGCTGCGGCGTGCCGGGCTGGCCGCCGTGGACGCGCGCCACCGGGCCGTCCACCGGGCGCGCGCCTTCACCGAACATCTGCGGGCCTTTTTGGAAGAGGAGCGGCGCAGCCTCGTGGCGCGCCGCCGTCAGCGGGCCGCCGCCATCCGTCAGCAGGCATTGCGTCTGCCCTGTCTGCTCTGGGCGGAGGATCTGAGCGCCTCGCCGGATCCGGCCGTGCGCGCTCTGCGGGCCGCCTATCTGGAGGAGGCGCGCCAGGGCTATGGCGGACAAAGCGGGGCATGACGTCCGGCGTGAGGCCGGAGACGGGAAAGCGGACGCGACGCCGTGACGGCTGAACCGGACACGATGCGGCAAAGGCCGGCGATGCGGGCGCGATGCGCCCTGCTCGCGACGGACAGCGTGCGCGGCGTATGCGGGATGGGGGCGGCCCCCTGCGGGACGGGCGTTTCGTGCGGGCGCGGCCTACGCGCGGGGCGGCAGCGGATCGTCCATATGCAGCTCCAGCGCCGGATCGGCGGCGGGCTTGCTCGGCGGCGCGGCGGGCTCGTCAAAGCTCAGGTGCAGCAACGGGTCGTGCTGGGGGATGCTCTCTTCCGCCTGCGGGCTGTCCAGGCCCAGCGGCGAGACCGTGCCGCGCACCGTATTTTCCAGACGGGATTCCAGGGCGCGCAGCAGCAACCGCGTCTGTGCGTGTTCCTCGCGCAGGGTCTGGCACATTTTTTCCTGATTGCGGAGCATGAAATACAGCATGCCCAGCATGCCGAGGAAGCAGAGAAAGATAAAGATCATCAGGGAAAGCATGGCGGCCTCTGTGCACGGGATTACGCGCGCTCGTGCCGCGGGAAGGAGGCGCGGCGGGCGCGTCGCTCCGTCAACTATATACTTTCAGCCCCTACGGGGCAAGGATGTTTTATGCATATCCAGCCGAAGATGGTGATGGCCGACGCCCAGGGCAACATTTACGACGACCCCGATCTGCTCATGGTCTGCCGCCGGGGCGCACAGTGGGGCCTGCCCCGGCCCGACGAACTCATGCCCCTGCCGGATGAGAGCGAACTCTTTCTCCTGCCGGGGCGCAAGGCCGTCGGCCTTGATCCCGAATCCGGCGAGATCGTCCCCTGTGACGACCTTGCCGTGGCCGCCTTCGCCGCGCCGGCGCACACGCTGTCCGCGCATCCGGCCTATGTGGCGCAGGAGGACGCGCCCCTGCTGCCGCTCTTCGCTTACGGGGCCGTGGGCTTTGCCAACGGGCGATTCTACATCTGCGCCAAACGGGTGGACGAGGACAGGCGGCAGCAGTTCCGCTGCGTGGCCCGGGGACGCATCGAGCGCAACGTGCGCGACATCTCCCGGCGTTTCCCCAAAAACCGGCTGGTACAGCACATCCTGCAAAACTGCGTCATGCGCTATGACTGCCCGGCGGCCCGCAACTTCGCCCTCGGCCGCTTTGAAGCCCCCCTGCCCACCTCCCGCGCCTGCAATGCCCGCTGTGTGGGCTGCATCTCCGAACAGGAAAAGGATTCGCCCGTGGCCGTGACCCCGCAGTGTCGCCTTGCCTTCATCCCCACGGCGGCGGAAGTGGTGGAGGTCATGCGCTTTCACGAAAGCCGGGAGACCGAATGCCCCGTCTATTCCTTCGGGCAGGGCTGCGAGGGCGATCCTCTTATGAATCCCGACCTGCTGGAAGAGAGCGTCCGTCTTTTCCGGGAACAGGGCGGCCGGGGGACCGTGAACTGCAACACCAACGCCTCCCGGCCGGATGCCGTGGAACGGCTGGCCCTGGCCGGCCTGAGCAGCATCCGCGTCAGTCTCAACAGCGCCCGGCCCGCGCTCTATGAACGTTACTACCGGCCGCACGGCTACAGCTTCGACCATGTGCGTGGCTCCATCGAGACCGCACGCCGTCACGGGCTCTGGGTGTCGCTCAACCTGCTCTACTTCCCCGGCATCACCGATTGCGAAGAGGAACTCGCCGCCCTGACCGAGCTGGTGACCCGCTGCGGCGTGAGCATGATCCAGTGGCGGAATCTCAATATCGACCCGGAATGGTATCTGCGCCTCATGGATGGCCTCACCGAAAGCCCCAGCATGGGCCTTGCCGCCTTTATGAAGCGTCTGCGCCGCGCCTGCCCCTGGCTGCGCTTCGGCTATTTCAATCCCTATGTGGGCGACCGCGCCGAGCTGGAAGCCCCCCTCCCCGGCGAGCGGGAAGTAGCCATCCCGCGCATCGACACGGAGGATGAGGCGTAGGGCGGATGCCGTAAGCGGGGAAAAGGGAGAGGCTCTGGGGCGCTGGCGCTTCCAACGATCCGACTGACTACGCAATATGGCAATGCGCCCCGCCCATGCCGCCGTTCGATGCCCATCCGGGCCCGGCCCTGCCGGAGCTTGCCCGGGTAGTGAACGGGCGCAGGAAAAAAAGAACCCCGCCTCCTGCCGTGGCAGGAAGCGGGGCCGTCAGGGCGCGGTTTGCGCTCCCAGTCTCACAGGATCGCCTCAGGTCCAGGCATTTCGACCCCGTATCAGTCCGCTTCCGGTACGGGACCAGCCGCACTCTGACGCCGGACGCCAGAAGCACGACGCCTGCGGAAAATGTCGATCAGCAGCGCTGCACAAGGTTTTCCATCAGTTCGGCTATGGAGTTGCGAAGAGCGCTCCCTTCAGAGGTGTCGGCAACATCGCCTCTCGCATCAAACGCAGGAGAAAACGCATTTGAAAATATCTCCGGCTTGTTCAGGACGCGCAGGTCAAGATAGACGCACACCTGACGCAAATGATACTGGGCACGAGCCGTTCCCATCCCGCCTCCCGCTCCCATGATCGCCGCCGGTTTTCCTGAAAAAATCTCTCTGGGTTCCCGTGACATCCAGTCAAGGGCGTTCTTGAGGGCCGGCGCTATGGAATAGTTATACTCGGGAACGGCCATGACAAGGCCGCTTGCCGTTTTGATCCTGTCGATGAAGGTTTCAATGCACTCCGGTTTTTTGAGCTCTTCCGAATAAAAGGGAAAAGAGGATATGTCAAAAATTTCGAGCGATGCGCCAGCGGGCATGACCTGTTGCGCGCATCTGAGCAGTCCTCTGTTGCGCGAATTCGTGCGCAGGCTCCCACAGATTCCCAGAAGATTTGTTGTACCCATATATCCTCCTTTTCAACTGCAGCATGGAGTCGCACCGGGCTCCCGCGGCCGGAACCGTTTCAGACCGCGGCCCGTAAGCTGGGGAAAGATCACTGTCCCAATACTCGATTGTGAGCCAAATGCCGCGGCTTGGCAAGCCCGCCGGGTTCGCTCCCGGGCGGCAGGTCCCGTGGACATGGCACGGAGGGGGGCGCAGCCCTGCGGCTGGCGGCGGGCGGCGCGCGGCAGCGGGGGAGGGGCCAGGCTTTCCCGCTGGTCATGGTGCGGAAATGTGCCGAAAGGGCTTGACGTGCGCGCGGACTTTCTGTAGTTCAAATTGAAAATGAATTTCCATTTCTAAAAAACCATCAAAGAGACGGGCGGCGAAACATGGCACGCCCGCAACGACCACACGGCCGGCGGCCGAAAGGAGATCGCATGAGCAAGGTTCTTATCGTCTATGGTTCCAGCACCGGCAACACGGAAAGCATTGCGCAGAAGTTGCGCGACATCCTGGCCGGAGCCGGGCAGGAAGTGGATATACGCAATGCGGCGGAGGTATCCGCGCCCGGGCTGGCGGACGGTTTTGATGCCGTGTTGCTGGGATGCAGCGCCTGGGGCATGGAGGAACTGGAACTCCAGGATGATTTTGCGCCGCTGTTCGAGGAGATGGGCAGCATGGGCCTTGCCGGCAAGAAACTGGCGGCCTTTGCCTCGGGCGACAGCGGCTACGAGCATTTTTGCGGCGCTGTCCCGGCCATTGAGGCGCGTGGTCGCGAGCTGGGGGCGATCATCATGGCTGAAGGCCTCAAGGTGGAAGGCGATGCCTCGGCCGCGCCGGAGGATATTCAGGACTTTGCCGGAGCGGTGCTGAAGCAGCTCTAGCCCGGCGGCGTTGCCCGGCCCGGGGCCGGGCGGCGTGAGTGCCGCTGCGGGATCGTCGTTGCGGGCGGTCCCGCAGTTTTTTGGCCGGGCCGGCCTGGTTGGAGCGGGTGTCCGCTTGCCCGTCACATAAAGGACGGGTAGGCTGTGCACACGGCCTGGCCCTGCAGGCATCAGCGGGCGGAAACGTCCTCCGGGCGATCCTGAGGGCTGGCAAGCGCGAAGGAGGGAGGGACGCATGAGTACCACGCTGGCGCAACGCTTGCGCCTGCTGCGCGGCGAAGTGCCGCAGGCGGAATTTGCCGCCCGGGTGGGCATCCATAAAAGTTCGTGGGGACGCTATGAACGGGGAGTGGGGGAACCGACGGGCTCGGATCTGGCGCGCATATGCGCTGTTTGCGGCGTGACGCCTCTGTGGCTGCTGTGCGGCGAAGGGGCCATGCGGGCGGCGGAAGGCGCGACCGCAGTGGAGGCGGCGGAGCCGCTTCAGTCCGACGACGCGCCGCCACCGGTGGGAGAAAGCTGTCCGGTCCCCGATGTCCCGGTGCGTATGCCGCCGGCTTTCGCCCCTGCGGAGGAGGCGCCGGCGTCCGTGTGCCGGCAGTGTCGCTGGCTGGAGGAGCGTCTTGAAGATGCTGACCGGGAACGGCGAGAGCTCGCGCAGGAGAACCGTCAGCTTTGGCGGGAGAATGGCGAATTGCGCGAGCGCATTGCCCGGCTGGAGGAGCGCAGTCGTCATGGTCTGTCGGGAATGGGGGAGACGCTGACCAGCGCGCCATGAGTCGGCGGGGCGGCCGACATGTGCGGACATCCCGCTCCGGCAAGCCCGACGCCGCCCCGGGGCAGCCATCCCCGCCGGAATCGAACTGGCGACACACGCTTTTGCCTCTTTCTGCCGTATGGCGGGCCCATTTCCTGAAACGCTGGCGCGCCTCGGCATTTGCTCCCCGAAGAGCGACAGATCCTCCTCACATGGGCATGGCCCGGGATGAGAGCAGCGAGGCGACCGGAAAACTCCCGTCCGCCAGCCTCCCGCTGCATCCCGTATTTTTTTGTCATGCCGCCGGGGGACCATCGGCCGGGGGACGGCCTGCCGGGGAACGTCACGCTGGCATCCTCCCCGGGAGAGTTTTTTGCGGGATGGATGGGGGGTGTGGGGGGAAGGAAGGGGGGCTTTTTTGCAAAAAAGCCCCCCTTCCTTCCCCCCGCGTACGCGCTTACGCAAAAAAGCGCAGGTCGGGACAGGCGGGGATCATGCCGGCTTCGGCCAGTTTGCCGTAAAAGAGGCGAAGTCCCTGCTGTTCGCGTTCGCCCAGCGAATAGGTGAGCCCCTGCTGGTAGTAGAAGGCCAGTTCGTCGCGGCTGAGCGGGCAGCCGTGGGCCGTCAGATCGAGGATGACGTCCATGTGGGCAAGGCCCCAGTCCCGTCCTTGCCGCAGCAGCGCGCCGGGGTCGTCGGGCAGCAGGCCGGATTCCACGGCCTCCCGGCTGATGACCCAGAGGCCGAAGATGAAGGGCAGGCCCGTCCATTCCCGCCAGGCGTCGGCCATGTCCACCCGATAGGGGTAGTCCGGGTGGTTGCGCAGGCGCAGGGCTTCGTCGCCGATGGCCAGAAAGGCCACGGGCGGCGTGCCGTGGCGCAGGGCCGAGGTCACGGAGCCGGTGGCGTATGTGACGTCCAGCCCGTAGCGGTCGCGCATGAGCAGGCGCAGCAGGGCCACGGAGGTATGGGTCTCGCCGCTGATGAGGATGGTCTGTCCGCCGAGCTGTTCCACGGGCACGCGGGAGAGCAGCAGGACGCTCATCACCGAACCGTGGGAACCGATGGAAAGATCATCGACCAGGTAATACCGTTCCGGGCGGCGGGCGTATTCAAAGCAGGAGCAGGAAGAGACCTGTAGTTCTCCCCGGCCCATCATGTCGTTGAGCAGGGCGGGCGGCCCGGCCACCAGCTCGTAATCGTGCGGGATGATGCCCGCTTCCAGCGGATGATAGATGGGCAGCACGTTAAGGTAGCTGATGCGGCCCATGCGCAGGGGGGCGGTCATGCGTCCTCCTCCGGCTGCGGATCCACGGGCGTATAGTCCATGAGGCGCTGTACGGGCGTGAAGCCCGCCGCGCGGATGATCTTGTGGATCTCCCTGCGGGTCAGGTGATGGGACACGCCCGCCGCGGCCACCACGTTCTCTTCGATCATAAGGGAGCCGAAGTCGTTGGCCCCGTAAAAGAGCGCGAGCTGGGCCACCTGCGGTCCCATGGTCACCCACGAGGACTGGATGTTGGGCACGTTGTCCAGCACCAGGCGGGAGACGGCGAGCAGGCGCAGATAGGCGGGCGCGGGCAGGGTGGAGCAGGGGATGCGGGTATGCGCGGGCTGGAAGGTCCAGGGGATGAAGGCCGTGAAGCCGTGGGTGCGGTCCTGCACTTCCCGCACGGCAAAGAGGTGGTCCAGCCGGTGGCGGGGTTCCTCCTCATGGCCGAACATCATGGTGGCGGTGGTCTTCATGCCCAGTTTGTGGGCCTCCTCCATGACCGCCAGCCATTCCTCGGCCGTGCACTTGTTGGGCGAGACGCGGGCGCGGACCTCGGTACTGAGGATCTCCGCGCCGCCGCCGGGCACGGAGTGCAGGCCCGCTTCCTTCAGGCGGCGCAGCACCTCGGGCACGGGAAGGCCGAACCGCCGCGACCAGAAGAAGATCTCCGGCGGCGAAAAGGCATGGATGTGCAGGCCTGGCCAGCGGTCGCGCATCCAGCGCAGCAGATCTTCATACCATTCCAGCGGCAGGTCGGGATGATGGCCGCCCTGGAGGAGGATTTGTGTGCCGCCCAGCCGCAGGGTCTCGTCGATCTTCCGCGCCATGTCTTCGCGGCTGATGACGTAGCCTTCCGCGTCGCCCGGCGCGCGGAAAAAGGCGCAGAAGCGGCAGGCGCAGACGCAGATATTGGAATAATTGATGTTCCTGTCCCCCACATAGGTAACGACGGGCTCGGGATGCAGGCGCAGGCGCATGGCGTGGGCCAGCGCGGCCAGCGTATGCAGTGAGGCCCCGTAGTAGAGGGCGTCGGCGGCGGCGCGGTCCAACCGCTGTCCGGCGCGAGCCAGAGCGGCGGCCTCCCGCACGGCGGGTTTTTCGTCAAAGGGGCTGTGGGCCGGGGCAAAGGATGCGGTGCTGGTCATGGACGGGCCTCCGGGGTCGGTGCGGCGGTGGGGATCTCCGTGAAGGTGGCGTTGCGGCGCACGGGCCGGAAGCCGGATTGCCGGATCATGTCCTCCAGTTCGCGGATGGTCATGCCCTGCGCGGAGGTGGCCCCGGCCATGTGGCCGATGCGTTCTTCAATGATGGTGCCGTCCAGATCGTCCGCGCCATACCAGAGGGCCGTTTGCGCCTGCTTGACGCCCAGCATGATCCAGTAGGCCTTGATGTGCGGGATGTTGTCCAGCAGCAGGCGGGCCACGGCCACGGTGCGCAGTTCGTCAAGGCCGCGCTGCGGGCCGAGTTTTTCTTCCGGCAGAGCCAGGCGGCTGTTGCGGGTCAGGAAGGGGAGCGGGATGAAGCAGGTGAAGCCGCCGCTTTTGTCCTGCTGTTCGCGCAGGCGGCAGAGATGGTCCACGCGCATGGCGGGCGTTTCCAGATGCCCGAAGAGCATGGTGCAATTGGTCAGGATGCCCAGCTCGTGGGCCTCGCCGGCAATGCGCAGCCACTCCGCCGAGGTCGCCTTGTGCGGGCAGAGGCGGGCGCGCAGCTCCTCGTCGAAGATCTCCGCGCCGCCGCCGGGCATCATCACCAGCCCGGCCGCCTTGAGGCGGGTCAGCACTTCACGGGTGCTGATGCCTTCGAGCCGGGCGAAGTGCGCGATCTCCACCGGGGTAAAGGCCTTGATGGGCAGGGTGGGGTCGAGCTCCCGCGCCGCGCGCAGCACGTCTTCGAACCAGGCGAGCGGCAGGTCCGGGTGACAGCCGCCCACGATGTGCAGTTCATCCAGGTGCAGGGGCGTGGCGTCGGCGGCGCGCAGGCGGGCGAGGATCTCTTCTTTGCTCAGGCGGAAGGCCCCTTCCTGCTCCTCGTTGTCCCGGCGGAAGGCGCAGAAGGTGCAGCCGTTGACGCAGACATTGGTATAGTTTATCTGCCTGTTGACCACATAAAAGGCGGCGTCGCCGTGCAGGCGGCAGCGGACGTGATGGGCCAGCGCCCCCACGGCGGTAATGTCGGGACAGGCGAACAGCGCCAGTCCCTCCTCATGGCTCAGGCGTTCCCCGGCCAGCACCTTGTCCCGGATGGACGAAAGGCCCAGCGCGGCATAATATGCGGCGTCCAACATGGATAATCCTTTGCGGGAGTCAGGGGAGAGCCCCCGGCTTGACGGTTGAATCCTGATAGGCTACGCCCCCGGTCGGCGGCTGTCAAACCGCTGTTTGCCGCCGCCGTTCCCCACATATCCAAGGAGGTCGTGCCATGTGCGAGATGCCGGCAAGTCTGACGCTGGGGCTTTCCCCCTGCCCCAATGATACCTTTATCTTCCATGCCCTGCTGCATGGCCTCGTGGCCGCTCCCTGCCGTTTTTCGCCGCACATGGCCGATGTGGAGGAACTGAACGGCCTCGCCCTGCGCGGGGAACTGCCCATCACCAAGGTATCCGCGGGCGTGCTGCCCAGGATCATGGACGGATACGTCATCCTGTCCGCCGGGGGCGCGCTGGGCTGGGGCTGCGGACCGCTGGTGGTGGCCCGTGAGCCGCTCTCGCCCGAACAGTGCCGCACGGCGCGGGTGGCCATCCCCGGCCGCATGACCACCGCCGCCCGCCTGCTGGACATGACCGGCCGTTTTGCCGGCCCGCGCGAGGAGATGCTCTTCAGCGACGTCATGGACGCCGTGTCGCAGGGACGGGTCGAGGCGGGCGTCATCATCCATGAGGGGCGCTTCACCTACGCCGAACATGGGCTCGCCAGGCTGCTGGATCTTGGCCAGTGGTGGGAGGAAAGCTTCCATGCGCCGCTGCCGCTGGGCGTCATCGTGGCCCGGCGGGACCTGCCGCTGCCGTTGCTGCGGGCCGTGCAGGCCGCCATAGCCGCCAGCCTCGACCATGCCCTGGCGCATCCGCAGGACAGCGCGGACTACATCCGCGCCCATGCGCAGGAGCTTTCCGATGCGGTGACGCAAGCCCATATCCGTACCTTTGTGACCGATTTCAGCCGGGATCTGGGCGAACGGGGGCGGGAGGCCGTACAGCGGCTGGTGGAAAGCGCCGCCGCCGAAAGCGGCCTGCCCCTGCCGGCGGCCGGCCTGTTCGTGCCGGGAGCCTGAGCGGACTGCCGCCGGACCGCGGCTGCCCCCTGAACGCCCCGCGGCCGCCAAAAGGCGCGCCGTCTGAACGCATCCTTTCCCACAGGACACTGTATGTTTCGGGATATTTTTTCGCCCGCCGAAGCGCGGCAGTTCGTCAGGCTCGGCCTGCCCGTCCTCATTGCCCAGACGACGCAGATGGGCATGAACTTCGTGGATACGGCCATGTCCGGCCAGTACGGGAGAACGGACATGGCCGCCGTGGCCGTGGCTGGCTCCATCTGGGCGCCGGTCTCCCTGCTGGGCGTGGGCTGCCTGCTGGCCCTGCCGCCCATGACCGCGCAGCGCGTGGGCGCGGGCAAACGGGAAGAGGCCGCCCATCTGCTGCGGCAGGGCATCTGGCTGACGCTCATGCTCGGCCTGCTGCTCATGGTCGTTTTTTCCGTCATCTCGAACCATCTGACTCTGTTCGGAGTGGACGAGCGTATGGCGGAGCTCGCGGGCGGCTATCTGCGGGCCATGATCTGGGGGCTGCCCGGCCTCATGCTCTTCATCAATATCCGCAGCTTTCTCGAGGGCTTCTCGCGCACACGACCGGCCATGATCGTGGGCATCCTCGGCCTGTCGCTCAATGTGCCGGTCAACTATATCTTCATCTACGGCAAGTTCGGTCTGCCGCAGCTGGGCGGCGTGGGCTGCGGCGTGGCAACGGCCATCTGCTTCTGGTTCATGGCCCTCTGCATGCTCCTCTATGTGCGCCGCGACAGCCAGTACCGGCATCTGCGCCCGCTTTTCCTGCCGCTGTTCCGGCCCGGCCTTGCCCACGACGCGAACGGCAAGCCCTTCCCCCGCTTTGACAGAGCGCTTGTGCTGCGTATCCTGCGCATCGGCTTCCCGGGGGCTCTGGCCGTCTGCTTCGAGGTCTCGCTCTTTGCTCTGACGGCCATCCTGCTGGCCCCCCTGGGGGAGATCGTGGTCAGCGGCCATCAGATCGCCATGAACTATTCCGCCATGATTTTCATGCTGCCCCTTTCGCTCAACATCACGGTCACTATCCGCGTGGGGCACTTCCTCGGCGCGGGGCGCATCTGGCGGGCGCGTGTGGCCGCCCGTACGGCACTCTGCCTCGGCATGGGCTGCTCGCTGGTCGCCGCCGCCCTTACCCTGCTGTTTCGGGAGCAGATCATCGCCATCTATATCAATGATGCGCAGGTGGCGGCCCTCACCATGCATCTGCTGCTCTTCACGGCGGCCTATCAATTCGTGGATGCCGTGCAGACCATCGGCATAGGCATCCTGCGCGGTTACAACGATACGCGTATCATCTCCATCGTCTGCCTGGTCTCCTACTGGGGCATAGGCCTGCCCGTGGGCTATACGCTCGCCCGCACGGACTGGTTGACCACCGCCCCCCTGGGCGCGCAGGGCTTCTGGACAGCCTACCTGCTCGCCCTTGGCTTCAGCGCGCTCTGCTACAGCCTGCGCCTGCGCCACCTGCACCGCCTCGACGCCGAGACCATCGCCCGCAAGATCCATCGTTAGCGGCAGGTGGCAAGGCTTTTGCGCGGGGGGAAGGAAGGGGGCTTTTTTGCAAAAAAGCCCCCTTCCTTCCCCCCACACCCCCCATCCATCCCGCAAAAAACTCTCCCGGGGAGGATGCCAGCGTGACGTTCCCCGGCAGGCCGTCCCCCGGCCGATGGTCCCCCGGCAGCATGACGAAAAAGCAGGGAAAGGGCCGACGCCGCCATCCCGCGCAAATAAAAAATTTCGTCTCCTGCCACGTTGGAACTCATCACAGGGCATACGTCATCTTCTTTTGCGTTTCTCCCTGCGCTGACCGTCAGTCCTTGCTGTGATTCACTAGATAGTGTCGTCAAATTATGTTTGCCCACAAAGATATGCACCTGATTTGAACGGCGGCAAGAAAAGAGGAGCATCTTTTGGCATACCGTGTGGCAATTCCCCGCCAGCGTTTTAGATGGAGAAAAGCATTCTC
>NZ_CALUYG010000008.1 GCF_944324935.1 uncultured Desulfovibrio sp.
CTTTCTCAAAAAGTATATCCCATGAAATACCGACTTATCACGTTTTTCTATCTCCACTTATCACGACGTTGTTCACGTGCCCCTGCCGTCCGGCAGATTTTTCGGACGGACGGGAGGCAGCCGCCATCTCTTCAGGCCCTTCCGCCTCAGGCAGCAGGAGCAGTGCGCCGCTGCGCCGGTCAAAACGGGGATGCGTCGGGATGTCGGCTTCCACAAGGCCCCCTGACGGCAGGGACTCCGCATCCCCCAGCAGAGCCAGTCCGCCCACACCGCAGGCGTAGCGTGCCCGCCCCGGCAGGCCGGGCACGGCAAAGGGGGCCGAGAGCACCCGCAGGGCGGCGCGCGACAACAGCCCGTCAGCGCCGGCCGCTTCGGCCTCGCGCGCGTCCAGTCCGTCCTGTACGGTCTCCGCAGCCGCGGAAAGCAGGAGCGGGGCAAGGCTGAGGCTGTCCTTGGCCAGCCCGGCCGCATCGGAAAGCTGCGCCAGCCAGTCCGGCGCGCCCGCGCAATCGAAGGTCACATGACACCAGCCGCGCCCGCTGCGGCCCCGCGCCAGCGGACAGTCCGCCGCATGGGTGCAGGGAGCCAGCGGCACGAACCCGCGCTCCAGCGCCGCGCCGCGCAGGCGCATGATGGTCGTGCCTCCCAGCCGCGTCCCCGGCTCCACTACCAGCAGCGACGGCGGAAGTCCGGGATCGCCGCTTTCCAGCAGCTCTTCCAGACTGTCCAGCACACTTTCCAGCCGCTGGCCGAAGAGACTGTCCTCCCGCGCATCCCGCGGGCCGTCCGATCCCTCCGGGCGCGTCGCGGCCTCCTCATCGTCCCGGACGGTCGCATCGTCACGCCGTCCTGTGCGACCGGCTCCGCCGCCGGACAACATCTCATTGAGCACATTGGCCGCCGATGCCAGCCAGAGTGCCGGCGTCCCCTCCGCCGCGCCGGAACGGGAGCGCTGCCCGCAGGCACGGGCAAGCTGCCGTGCCGCCTGCCCCAGCGGGGCGCGCACCGTGCGTACCTCCCAAGCGGGCTGGCGCAGATCCTCAGCCAGGGCGCGCAGCAGCGCACGGCCCAGCTCCAGCGGCTGGGAGGAGGCGTCCAGCGCCAGCACCGTAAGCGGCAGGGAGCGCCACTGCGGCCGGGCCAGCCAGAGCGCTATGGGCAGACTGAGCGGCCCGGCCCCCATATCCAGCAGCAGCGGACGCCGCCCCTGCTCCAGCCAGATACGGGGATCGGGCAACGGCAGGGCGGACAACAGCCGCGCCTGTCGCAGCACGTTCCAGGGCAAAAAATAATAGAGGTAAGCGCTGGTCAGCGCTGGCGACGCCCAGTAAGGGTGATGCAGATGCGCCCGCTCCACGGTCAGCAGACGGGAAAGGGCCGTCACATCCTGCGGCAGACCGCGGGCATGGGCCGCACTGAGCGGCCGCACCCGGGCCAGGGCCGCCCCGAGCCTGTCGAGCCCGTTCCGCAGATCGGCGGCCGGTTCCGGCAGCAGATGCGCGGCCAGCGACCAGCGTTCCCGGTGCGGGATGCCGCGCGGGGCGGCCTGCCGCCGCTCAGGGCCGGTCCCCTCCCTGGAGCGAGCCGCCCTGTGCTCCGCCGACCGCTCAGAGGGAGCGTCCAGGGCGTTCGCGCCGTGGCGCACGCCTTCCCGCCCGCGTCCGACAGAGGGCGGACGGCCCTCCACGGGGTCGCCTGCGCGCCGTCCGCCACCAAACGACGGCACGCGCCGCCCGTCCCTGCCCTGCTCCGGCCGATCATGCCGGGCAGCGGCCGGCGCCCGCCCCCGCGGGCGTGCCTGCCCTTCCGTGTCGGCGGGCCGCACGGCTTCCCGCAAAGCATTTTCCCGCACCGCCCGCTTCCCGCGCCGCTGTCTGGCGGAGGCTGCCGGGTCATCCTGCAGGAGCAAATTCTCATCCAGAACGGGAAAGGTCTCGTCTTCCCGCCAGTCCTCGCGCATCTGCGCTCGTTTTTCCCCATTGCCGCGGGGCTTCCCGCCCGAGGGACGGCGATCTGCATGGCGTGTCATATCAGGCATCTCCGAAGCGCATATGGCGCAAATACAGCTGATGGAATTCCGGCGATTCCGCCAGAGGGAGCAGGCGCGCCCCCGCGCAGAGGTGCGTCAGCGCCTCACGCCGCCCGGGACAGCGGGCCAGCAACACGGCCCCGTCCAGCGAGGCATTGCCCACGGCCCGTATGCGCGGCCCCAGCCCCCGCGGCACGAAGCCCAGCCGCTCGAGATGCTCCACCGGCACATGCTCGCCCAGCGCTCCCGCAAGGCAGAGACAGGCCAGATCGCCCGCCCGCAGGGCGGCGGCGTCCAGCAGGCTGTGCAAGGCCAGCGAAAAGGCCGCCTTGACCTTGAGAAGTTCCTCCACGTCCGCGGCCGTCAGACGAAGCCCGTACGGCAGATCGAGGCAGGGCTGGCCATGCCGCTGCGTCAGCCCGGCGGCCAGCCGGCCGGCCAGCGGCATGGTCACGGCCTGCGGCGTGAAATGCCCCTCCGCGTCCATGAGTCCCGTCTGGCGCAGCAGGGAAAGCAGCGACAGATAGCCCGTGGCGCTGATGCCTTCAAAGCGGGACGGGGGCTCGGCGGCCAGGGAGCTTGTCCCCGTCAGCCCCTGAGGGGAAAGGCGAAATTCCGTGATGCTCAGCGGCCCGGCCTGAAGGCCGCATTCCGGCCCGATGCCTTCCAGCGCGGGCCCGAGAGGCACGCTGACCAGATACAGGCGCTCTTCCCGGTCCAGCAGGGCCAGTTCGCCATTGGTCCCCAGATCGGCCAGCACGAAGGGGCGCGGCGTCCCGGCCGCCATGAGGGCGGCCAGCCCGGCCGACACGTCCCCGCCCACGAAGGGCGCCATAAGCGGCGGGATGTACACGGGCGGCAGATCCGGCAGCCGTACCGTCTCGTCCCCCGGGTGATCCAGCCGGTAAGGGGCCGCGCACAGGCCCGCGACGGAGCGCTCCAGCAGGATGTCCGTCATGGCCGTATTGCCGGCCACGCACAGCGCCTCCACCCGCCCGCCGACGGTACGGGTCGCCGCCAGCCCTCTCTGTACGGCCTCCCGCGCGAGCGCGGCAAGTTTTTCCGCCATGCCGGGCTGACGGGCCGTCGCCAGACGGGACATGACGTCCGCGCCCGCGCCGGCCTGGGGATTGAGGAAATGCCCCTCGGCCAGCAGCTCGCCGTCTTCCAGACGCACGGAACGATAGTATACGGAGGTGGTCCCCAGATCCACGCCCAGCGCGGCCGGCACGCCCGGCGCATCGAGGGGGGCCCCGCCGGCGACCGGGGCGGCGGCAAGGGGCACGGCGACCTCCAGCCGCAGGGAGGGCACGTCAGGGACTTGACGCCGACAGGCCAGCCGCCAGCCCTTCCCCACGGCCTCGCTGCCGAGAATCTCTTCCTCGTCCGGCAGGGGCGGCGGACATTCCCGGGCATCGCCAAAACGGACGCGGCAGCGCCCGCAGCGGCCCAGCCCGGAGCACATGGCCTGCGCGGGCAGCAGGCCGGACAGCCAGAGCGTACGGGACAACGGCGCGCCGGGCTCGGCCGACAGGTATCGGGGCGCGGCGGCATCGACAAGACTGGTGAGCATGATCTCCATGCAGGCAGAGTGCCGCAAGACGGACGGCATGGCAAGCGTGTCCGCCGGGCCGGGGCTGCCCGTGCGGGACTGCCGGGGGGCTTGCTTTTTGGCCTCGATTTTGCAACATTCAAGCCGCATTTCGTCAAGATTCTGCCGTAACGGGGGAGACATGAACAAGGTACTGGCACAAGATGAAGTGGACGCCCTGCTGCGCGGCCTTTCCGGCGGCGACATCGAAAGCGAAATGGACATGCCCGAAGAGGATGCCGACGGCGTCGTCGCCTTTGACCTCGCCAATCAGGACCGTATCATCCGCGGGCGCATGCCCGTTCTGGAGATCGTCAACGACCGCTTTGCCCGCCTCTGCACCAACGGCCTGTCCAATGCCGTGCGCAAGCGCGTGGAGCTGAACCCCATCTCCATCGACATGACCAAATTCGGGGAGTTCATGCGCTCCCTGCCCGTGCCGACCTCCATCAACATCTTCAAGATGGATCCTCTGCGCGGCAACGCCATCATGGTGGTGGACTCCCGCCTGGTCTTTGCCCTTGTGGAGAACATTTTTGGCGGAGCGGGTTCACAGCCCAAGATCGAAGGCCGTGAATTCACCCGCATCGAACAGGCCGTTGTGGACCGCATCGTCAAGATCGCCCTGGAGAACATGGAAGAATCCTGGCGGCCTGTGCATGACGTGAAGCTGGAGCTCGTCCGCAGCGAGATCAACCCGCAGTTCGCGGCCATCGTGCCGCCCAGCGACGTGGTGGTGGTCATCACCTTTGAAGTGGAACTGGACACGGCGCTCGGTTCCATGATCATCTGTCTGCCCTATGCCACCATTGAACCCATCCGCTCCAAGCTGCACGCCAGCTTCCAGACGGAGCGTCTGGAGATCGACCATGCCTGGGTGGCCCGCCTCAAGGAGCGCCTCATGGAGACGCCCGTGGATCTCAAGATCCATTTCGGCAGCACCACCATCACCGGCAATCAGCTTTTGCGCATGCAGGTGGGCGATGTGCTCGTGCTGGATACGGATGTGGAGGACCTGCTCCCCTGCACGGTGGCCGGGGTCAAGAAGTACGAAGGCATTGCCGGAACGGTGAAGGCCATGAAGGGTTTCCAGATCATCAAGGAGATCGAACCGCAATACACCTGATGCGGAAGAGATGACACGCAAGCCCCTCCTGCACAGGGGCGGGAGGCGGCCTGCGCGCCCGGCATGGGGAGGATCACGCTCCCTCTGCCGGGCAGCTTATTTCATGCGTGCGGGATCACCCGCTGCGTGCGGCCTCCCGCTGTGCGCGGGACGGTATCCGGCGCACTTGCCGGCGTGTCGTCTGGGGCATCTTGTCGGGTTGCGTCGCGCGGCGTCCCCTGCCATGAAAGACAACGGGCTCCCTTTCCGAAGAAAAGGAGCCCGTTTTCCGTTCTTTTGCCGGCAGGGACTAGCCCTGCTTCATCTGCTCGATCAGCGCGGACAGCTCCTGCGCCTGCCGGGCCAGATCGGACACGGCCTGCGCCGCCTCGCTCATGGCCTGCGCGGACTGCGCGGACATATCGTTGACCTCGAGGATGGAGCGGTTGATCTGCTCGCTGGCGGCGGACTGCTGTTCGCTGGCCGCGGCGATGGCGCTGACCTGATCCGCCGTCTTGTCCGCATCCTGCACGATGCCTTCCAGGGCGCTGCCTGATTCGTTGGCGAAGTTCGTGGCCTGCTCCACTTCCTTCACGGCGCGGTCCACGGCATCGGAGCTTTTGCCCGTGCTCTCCTGGATGGCGCGGATGGCATTGCCCACATCCGCGGTGGAGGCCATGGTCTTTTCCGCCAGCTTGCGGACTTCGTCCGCCACGACGGCAAAGCCCCGCCCGGCCTCGCCGGCGCGGGCCGCCTCAATGGCCGCGTTGAGCGCCAGCAGATTGGTCTGATCCGCAATATCGGAAATGACGCCCATGATCTGATCGATGGCCTGAGCATGCGTATTGAGCTGGGCCATGTCCGTCTTGAGGGCCAGCGAAACGTCATGCACACGCTGGATGCTTTCCAGCGCCTTACGCACGATCTCCGCCCCCTCGCTGGCCTGATGGCGCGTCTCGCCGGACATCTGCGAGGCATCGCCGGCATTCCTGGCCACTTCCTGCACGGTGGCGTTCATCTCATTCATGGCCGTCGCGGCTTCGGAAAGGCGCGTGGACGACTCCGTGGCGGAGTGGTTGGACTGCTCGATCTGGGCCGAGAGCTGCGTTGCCGCGGAGGAGATGGCATTGACGATATGCTCCAGCTGCCCGGCAGCCGCCAGCATGCCATCACGCTTGGCATTGCGCGCCTCCTCGGCGGCAGCCTCGGCCCGTTGCATGGCCTCCTGTGACACGCGGGAGGCTTCTTCCGCCTCTTCCGTCCGCTTACGCACATCGTCAAACATCTTCTTGAGGTTTTCCACAGTGCCGGTGATGCCTCCGGCCAGCAGGGACACTTCATCGCCGCGACCGGCAAGCCGCTGCATATACTGCTGTTCGTCCGCCGAAAAGTCGAGATGCCCCTCGCCCACCTTGTCCACATACTGGGCGGCCTTGCGCACCGGCACGGCAACGCTGCGCGCCATGAGGCAAATGAGACCGCCGATGATCAGGATGGCCACCACGGCGGCGGCGATATTGCTCAGCAGCAGCGTACGCCCGCCGCCAAGGATATCCTGCTTTTCCACCGACACCAGCACATACCAGTCCACCTGCGGCAGATAGCGGAATGCGGAGATCTTTTCCACGCCATTCCATTCATAGTCCAGCATGCCGTTCTTGCGCGAGAGGATCTCCCGCACCCAGGGCAGATTGCCGTCCTCGTCCCCCACATATTCGCGATTGGGGTGGATGTGCAGCAGCCCCGTCCCGTCATAGACCATGCTGATGCCCGTGGCGGACAGCGTGATCTTGTCCGTGCACAGACGGCCGATGGCGTCCAGATCCAGCTCGGCAGCCAGGACGCCCAGACGTGTCCCCCGGGCATCGTCCACGGCAACGGCGATGTTGGTCAGGGGTTTTTTGTCGTTGCTCTTGCCGTTCTCCGCGGCGAAGCCTTCCTGCATGGCCGTACGGAAAAGAGGACTCTGCGCGCGCGAAACGCCGGCATGCTCCATGTCGCTGCCGGCAAGGATCACGCCATCGGCGCCCAACAGTTCGACATCGTCCACGAAGTCGTAGGATGATACGAATTCCGCCAGTTCTTTCTGGATGACCGCCGCCGTCGCCGGGTCGGCCCGGCCGCCGCCGGCGGCTGTTGTGGACAGAAAGGCGTTGATGCTGTCGATGCCGCCTTCCTTGTGCAGACCGGCCCGCAGGAGAGCCAGCATGGTGGTCAGCTCGCGCTGCTGCGAATCCACGGCAAGCCGCATCTCTTCATCGACACGCTGACGCAGATAATGATCCGCCAGCGTGGAACTGATGCCGGTGAGACACAACAGGCCGAGCAGCGCCGGTGCAAGTATGCCCAGAAGCATTTTGGGGAACAGGCCCAGTTTCATGTTGCCTCCCTGACGCCGTCCGACCGGCCGGGAGCGAGGGCTCCGGCTGGTTGCACGAAGATTATGCCGACGGGCCGCTCCAGCCCCGCTCCGCCCGAACGAGATCCGGGACGAGATCCGGGCGACAGGCGTACGATCGTCGTCAGCCTTTATCTCTTATCGGTCGTTTTGCTGATTTGTCACCATACCTGGCCAATTTTTTTCACAAAAAAACGCCAAAGACCGAATGATTCTGTCTTTGAGGTCTACTTTCTCGCCCAAAACGTTTTTTACTATTTCGCAACCTGCAGCCGCTTACCGCTCAGACTCTCCACCGTCAGCCGCAGGACGCGCGTCGCGTTTCCCGCCGCATCGGCATAGGCGGCGCCGTCAAAGCCAGCGGCGTACTTTTGGGCAAGGGCCAGCAGGCCGTGGCGCTTTTCCGCGGCATCGACCACTTCCTCAATCCGGCCTTCCAGCATGACGCTTTCGTATTCGATGGTGAATTCCTGAGGAACGACGCGGGTCGGCCCGACCACCACAAAATGCGCCCGCGCGCAGGCACGCAGACACTCCAGCTTGCGGCCGTCTCGCGCGCAGTGCATATAGAGCACAAGGGGGGAGTCCCCCTGCGCGGCATAGGTCAGCGGCACACCATAGGGCGTGCCTTCCGGCGTCAGCAGCGAGAGGACGCCGTATTCCCCCTCCTCAAGGAGACGGCGCACCGCCTCCTCGCCTGTCTGTCTGTCCTTGCGTCGCATGGGATGCATGTCTGGCCCTCCTTGCCGGCGGATCATCTGCCGCGTATCCAGTAGGTCTCAAAGCCGTCGTCCAGCCAGCCGTCGGCAATGGCCGAAAAGCCCGCCGTCCTGAAAAGCTGCTGATACTCCCGCCGCGTCCTGCGCCAGCCCCAGAACTGCTGCCGCCGGATACCGAGAAAATGCAGGGCCCCGCGGATGACGATCTTGAGGGCGTTGACGAAGCCGCCCACCGCCGAATCCTCTTCCAGCAGGGAGGCCGACAGACAGATGAGCTCGCCGCCCGGCGCGAGCTGGGCACGCAGCTCCGCCAGCAGATGCTCCAGTTCCCGCTGGGGAATGCCGTAATCCACCGTGGACAGATAGATCATGTCGTACTGGACGTCGGCGGGCAGGCAGGCGGGCGGCAGCCCGATATAAATGCGCTCGCCGGGGATGATCTTGCGCAGCCAGCGCAGGCTGACGGTACTGGGCTCATTGACGTGCAACTCCAGCTCCGGCATCTCCTCGAGCAGAGTCTTTTCCATGAAGCCTACGCCACTGCCGATGGACAGGACGCGCACCGGTCCCGTGCGCTCCACCCCCTGCGCGGCCAGCTGGGCACGCAACTCGCCGGCGAGCCAGCGGGCATCCTTGCGCTTGTTCTCACGCCAGGCCGCGGGCAGATCGTCCCAGCCCTGATAGCGCCGGAACAGTTCCTCATAGAAGGTGGCGTAAAACTTGGGCTCCGCAAGATGGAAGAAGGAGATGTGGGAGAAGGCCGTAAAGGGGATACCCTGCCAGCTTTCCTGATAAAATCGCCGCACGTTGCCTCCGAGCCGGCTGTATGACCGGCGCTGCGTAGTTCCTGTCAGTATAGCCCAACCCCCGGGCAGGCGCAATGCCTTCCGTCCGACGCCGGGCATCGTCCCTGCGCCGCACGCTGCCGGGGCTTGCGGGGACTGGTGGCGCGGATGCCCCGCATGAAGGGCGCGTCCGCCAGCGGGAAAGCTGCCCCTTTCCGGCAGCGACGGCGCGGAAAAGGGCAGCTTGAGCGGACAGTATGCGGGCCGGCCGGCGCTAGCGGCTTTCCAGCGCCGCCACAGACGGCAGCTTGATGCCTTCCAGCAGCTCCAGCGATGCGCCGCCGCCGGTGGAGATGTAGCCCATCTTGTCGGCAAGTCCGTAGCTTTCCACGGCGGCGACGGTATCTCCGCCGCCCACGACCACAAAGGCCTTGTCGGACGCCAGCGCTTCGGCCAGCGCCCGCGTCCCCTTGTGGAAGGGCTCGTATTCAAAGGCGCCCACGGGCCCGTTCCAGACCACGGTAGCCGCATCGGCCAGCAGCTTCGCATAGGCCGCCACGGTCTTGGGGCCGATGTCCAGGATCATGGCGTCGGCGGGCACGGCGTCCACGTCGCAGACCGTCGCCCGCTGCCCGGCGGCCAGTTCGGGGGCGGTGGCCACATCCACGGGCAGCGGCAGCATCTTGCCGAGCTCCTCAGCCTTTTTCATAATGCGGCGCGCATCATCCAGCAGCTCCGGTTCATACAGCGATTTCCGCACATCGTGCCCGGCAGCCGCCAGAAAGGTATTGGCGATGCCGCCGCCCACGATGAGACAGTCCACCTTGTCCAGCAGGTTTTCCAGCAGCGAGAGCTTGGTGGACACCTTGGAGCCGCCGATGACGGCCACCAGCGGACGGGCCGGATGATCAAGCACCCTGGCGAAGGCATTGAGCTCCGCCATCATAAGCGGCCCGGCGCAGGCGACCTTCGCCTTGCGGATGGCGCCCTCGGTGGACGAGTGGGCGCGGTGCGCCGCTCCGAAGGCGTCCATGACATAGATGTCGCCCAGGCCGGCCAGTTTGGCGGCCAGATCAGGATCGTTCTTCTTTTCGCCCTTGAAAAAGCGGACGTTCTCCAGCAGCACCACTTCGCCCGGCGCGACCTTGACGCTCTCGATGTCGGACGCCAGCGGGACCGGCCTGCCCAGCAGCCCGGCAAGATGTTCGGCCACCGGGGCCAGCGAGAATTTGGGGTCGAACTCCCCTTCGGTGGGCCGCCCGAGATGGGAGAGCAGCACGACGCCCGCCCCCTTTTCCAGCGCCAGCCGGATGCCGGGCAGCGCGGCACGGATGCGCTTGTCGCTGGTGATGCGGCCGTCCTTCATGGGCACGTTGAGATCCTGACGGATGACGACGATCTTGCCCGCGCAGTCCATGTCCTTGAGTTCCTTGATGGCCATGCTCATACTCCTTGTGGAATGGCGTCCTGTACGTTACTTCGCGGCCGTACCGCGCACCACATCTTCCGCCAGGGCAACGAGATGTTCGACGGTGAAGCCGAATTCCCGCGCCAGCACCTTGCCCGGCGCGGAAGCGCCGAAGCTTTCCATGCCCAGCACCGCCCCGTCGAGGCCCACATATTTGCTCCAGTAGCCCGCCGAAGCCGCTTCCACGGCCACGCGGGCACGCACGGCGGCCGGCAGCACCGCTTCACGGTAGGCGGCTTCCTGCGCGTCGAAGCGTTCGCAGCACGGCAGGGAGACCACGCGCACGCGGCGACCGCCGCGGGAGAGCTGCGCGGCCGCTTCCAGCGCCAGCTCCACTTCGGAGCCCGTGGCGATCAGGATGATGTCCGGCGTCCCGCCGTCATCGGCCAGCACATAGCCGCCGCGGGCAATGGCGGCGACGCGGGCCGCATCGCGCGCCACAAAGGGCAGGTTCTGCCGTGAAAGCGAAAGCACTGTGGGCGTCCGCGCGTTCTCAAGCGCGCACTGCCAGGCCACGGCCGTTTCCACGGTGTCGCAGGGCCGCCAGACCTCCACGCCGGGCATCAGGCGCAGACCGGCGATCTGTTCCACGGGCTGATGCGTGGGGCCGTCCTCGCCCACGCCGATGGAGTCATGCGTGAAGGCCCAGACGGCACGAATCCGCATGAGCGCCGCCAGACGGACGGCATTTTTGGCGTAATCGGAAAAGACCATGAAGGTTCCGCCGTAGGGGATGAAGCCGCCATGCACGGCCAGACCGTTCATAATGGCGCTCATGCCGAATTCCCGCACGCCATAGGAAAGGTAATTGGCCTCGGCCCAGTTGCCCGCCGCGACGTCAAGACGGACGGAAGCGGCCGTCTTCGTGCCGACGGAGCCAGTCAGATCGGCCGAGCCGCCCAGCATCTCCGGCAGGCGGGGCACAAGATCTTCCAGCGCGCGCTGGCCGGCCACGCGGGTGGCGATGCTCTCACCGGCCGCAACGGCCTTTTGCACGGTCGCAGCGGCGATCTCCGTCCAGTCGGCGGGCAGTTCGCCCCGCATGCGGCGGGCGAATTCGGCGGCAAGCTCGGGATAGGCTTCGCTATAGGCGGCAAACCGGGCTTCCCAGGCCTTCTGGGCGGCGGCGCCCTTTTCCCGGCAGTCCCAGGCGGCGGCGATGTCGGCGGGGATCTCGAAGGGGGCGGCTGTCCAGTCCAGTGCCGCCCGGGTGGCCGCGGCCTCTTCCGGGCCGAGGGGCGAGCCGTGGCAGGCGGCCGAATCGACCTTGTGCGGCGAGCCGAAGCCGATGTGCGTGCGGCAGATGATGAGGCTGGGATGCGCGGCATCGGCCCGGGCCTCGGCAAGGGCCTTGTCCAGCGCGTCCGCATCATGGCCGTCCACCGGGCCGATGACCTGCCAGCCATAGGCACGGTAGCGGGCCGCCACGTCTTCGGTGAACCAGCCGGACACGTTGCCGTCGATGGAGATGCCGTTGGCGTCGTAGAGCGCGATGAGCTTGCCCAGTCCCCAGACGCCGGCCAGCGCGCAGGCCTCATGCGAGACGCCTTCCATCAGGCAGCCGTCACCCAGAAAAACATAGGTATGATGATCCACGATCTCGTGACCGGGACGGTTGAAGCGTGCCGCCAGCAGTTTTTCGGCCAGCGCCATGCCCACGGCGGAGGAGATGCCCTGCCCCAGCGGCCCGGTGGTCATCTCCACGCCCGGGGTATGCCGGTATTCGGGATGGCCGGGCGTCAGGGAGCCCCACTGCCGGAACTGCCGGATGGCGTCCATGTCCAGCGCATAGCCGGACAGATGCAGCAGGCCATACAGCAGCATGGAGGCATGCCCGTTGGAAAGCACGAAGCGATCCCTGTCCGGCCAGTGCGGATCGGCGGGATTATGGCGGAGCAGATGCCGCCAGAGGGCCTCGGCCATATCGGCCATGCCCAGCGGCGCGCCGGGATGACCGGAGCGGGATTGTTCGATGGCGTCTATGGCCAGGGCGCGGAGGGCATTGGCGCATTGCCTGCGAGTCGGCATGGGGAGTTCCTTCTCTGGTTAACGGTTACAGGATCGCCACTGCGCGGCCTTGGCGCAGCGGGTTTCACCGGCGGCTGTCCCGGCACGGCGCACGGCCTCCTGAAAGGCCTCGTGACGTGCCGTGTACGGAGGATAATTGAAAAAGGCCGAACCGGAGACCAGCACATCCGCGCCCGCATCCACCAGCGCGGCGGCGTTTTCGGGACAGGCGCCGCCGTCCACCTGCACGAGGACGTGCTCGCCGCCGGAAGCGTCCAGCAGTTCCCGCACCGCGCGGATTTTGGCGAAGCTTTGCGGGATGAATTTCTGGCCGGAAAAGCCGGGATTCACGCTCATGACGAGCACCATGTCGCAGTCCGGCGCGAGCCAGCGCAGGGGCGCGATGTCCGTGCCCGGGTTGAGGGCCACGCCCGCCCGGCAGCCCAGGCGGCGGATCTCGGTCAGCGTGCGCTGCGGGTGGCGGTCGGCTTCGAGATGGATGACCAGCATGTCGGCCCCGGCCTCGCGAAAGGCCGCCAGATGGCGTGCCGGCTGCTCGATCATCAGGTGGACGTCGAAAAACAGGCGGCTGCCCGGGCGCAGACTGCGCATGAGCGGCGGCCCGAACGTGATGTTGGGCACGAAGCTCCCGTCCATCACGTCAAGATGCAGCCAGGTGATGCCGGCTTCGTCCAGGGCGGTCAGTTCCTCGCCCAGACGGGCGAAATCGGCGGAAAGCAGGGACGGGGAGAGTATCATCCGGCTCCTCCGTTTCAGTGGTCAAGAAGATGTCGAATGGCCAGCAATTCCGTGTGCAGCGTCCGCAGGAAGGCCGGATCGGCCGACTGCGCCGCGCGCTCCTGCGCGGTCTCATCCACGGCCGGGCCGCCTTCCAGCACGCGCCGCGCCCCTTCGATGGTCATGCCCTGCTCGTGCAGCAGCTGCTTGATGCGCCGCAACAGGGCCACATGTTCCTCGGTATAGAGACGCTGGCCCTTTTCCGTCCTGAGGGGCGCAAGCTGCGGGAATTCCGTTTCCCAGAAGCGCAGCACATGCGTCTTGAGCTGCAGCAGTTCGGCCGCTTCCCCGATGCGGTAGGTGTGTGCGCTCATGGCCGCCCGTCATATGGTTTGCGACGGCCGCGCGCCAGGGCGCGACCGTCGGGATGGTTGTTATACGCGCACGCCGAGGTGCTTCACGAGGGACTGTGCCACCTTTTCCCGCTCCTTGTCCACTTCGGCATCCTTGAGGGTGCGCTCCGCGTGGCGGAAGGTGAGGCGGAAGGTCAGGTTGCGTTCGTCGCCGCCCGCGGGCTCGAAGCAGTCCTGCAACACCATGTCTTCGTCTTCCAGCAGGGGCAGACGCAGGCCGCGCACATGCTCCATGATCTGGGCTACCTGCACCTGCGGCGCGGCCATGACCGTGATGTCCCGCCGCACCGGCGGATAGACCGGCAGCGCACGGAAGCGCACGCGCGTGGCGTCGTGCAGCCTGCGCAGCACCTCCAGATCCAGTTCCGCCAGCCAGATGGCCTTGCGGGCATGGAAGGCGTCGGCCATGTCCTGGCGCACACGGCCCAGCACGCCCGCCTGTACTTCGCCCGCGCCGTCGGGGAGCATCAGCTCCACGCAGGGCAGGAGGAAGGGATGGTCGTCCGCCTGCCGGTACCGGGCGCCGGAAAGGTGCAGGAAGCCCAGCAGATGCTCCACCACGCCCTTGAGGTCGGTATACTCCATATCGCCCTCGGGCTGCGGCCAGGCGCTGTCATAGCGCGCCCCGTAGAGCAGGATGCCGATCTTGCCGGTCTCCGTGGCGCCGGTGTCGTGGGCGTCCTCCAGCGGGCGCGCATGGAAGACGTGCGCCAGCTCAAACAGGCGCAGGCCGGCCGCGCCCTGGGCAAGATTGTTGCGCAAGCTGTTGAGCAGGCCGGGGGCGAGCCAGGTACGCAGGGCGTCCTGTTCGGCGGAGAGCGGGTTCATAATGGCGATGCGGCCTTCCTGGGGCAGGCCCAGATGATCGAGATCCTTGTGCCCCACGAAGCTGTAGTTGATGGCCTCGTTGAGGCCGAGGCCGGCCCCCCAGCGCTTGATGCGCGACCAGAAGGCAAAACGCGATTCCGGTTCGCCCGCGCGCGCCAGATCCCGCGCGATGGGCGGCAGTACCGGCGCGATGGTATCCAGTCCGTGCATGCGCCCCACCTCTTCGATGAGGTCGGCCTCACGGGTGAGGTCGGGCCGCCAGCTCGGCTGGGCCACCCGCCAGCTCTCGCCCTTGTGGCGGATCTCGCAGCCAAGCCCGCTCAGCACACGCTCGCAGAAGTCCGCGCCCAGCTCCACGCCCAGCAGGGCATTGGCGCGCGCGGGGCGGAAGTCCATGAGCACCGGCGCGAAGGGACGCGGCTCGGCCACGGCCACGCCGGGGCAGACCTTGCCGCCGGCCAGTTCGGCCATCATGGCGCAGGCCCGGTCCAGCGCCCAGCGGGTGCGCTGCTGGTCAATGCCGCGTTCGAAACGATAGGACGCCTCGGAAGAGAGGCCCAGACGGCGTGAGGTCTTGCGGATGGTCCCGGGACGGAACACCGCGCTCTCCAGAAAGACGTTGCGGCTGTTCTCGTCGATCTCCGTATTGAGGCCGCCCATGACGCCGGCAAGACCCACGGCGCGCCCGGCATCGCGGATGCAGAGGTCGCGCGCGTCCAGCGTGCGTTCCTGCCCGTCCAGGGTCACGAACTTCTCGCCGTCGGCGGCGCGGGACACGATGATGCGCCCGCCCTCGAGCTTGTCAAGGTCGAAGGAATGCAGGGGCTGCCCGCATTCCATGAGGATATAGTTGGTCACGTCCACGATGTTGGAGATGGGACGGACGCCCACGGCGTGCAGGCGATGGCGGATGCGCATGGGCGAGGGGGCGATGCTGCTGCCGGTGATGACGCGTCCCGTGTAGAGCCAGCAGAGGTCGGGATCCCGGATGTCGATGGGGGGCAGCTCCACGGCAGGGCCGTCCTCTACGCACTGCCGTTCGGGGATGCTGAACGGTAGGCCGAAGGCCTGCGCCGTCTCCCGGGCAAGGCCGATGACGGACAGGCAGTCCGCGCGGTTGGGCGTGATGGAGATGTCCAGCACTTCGCGGTCCAGCTCGAGCGTATCCACCAGCAGCGTGCCGGGCACGGCCGTCTCCGGCAGCACCATGATGCCGGAATGATCGTCGGTGAGCCCCAGCTCGCGCTCGGAGCAGATCATGCCGCAGCTCGGCGCGCCGCGCAGCTTGGCCTTCTTGATGACCAGCCCGCCCGGCATGGTGGTCCCCACCAGCGCCACGGGGACTTTCTGGCCGGCGGCCACGTTGGGCGCGCCGCAGACGATGTCCAGCAGCTCTCCCTGTCCGGCGTCCACCTTGCAGATATGCAGATGGTCCGATCCAGGGTGGTCGGCGCACTCCACCACATGGCCTACCACGATGGAGGCAATGTCGTCGTAGGGGCGGACGATCTCTTCCAGTTCCAGCCCCAGCATGGTCAGGCGGTCGCCAAGCTCCTGCGCCGTACCTTCGTAGGGGACAAATTCACGCAACCAAGACAGGGAAAGCAGCATACGTCACATCTCACTGGCCGCATGGCCGATTATCAGTTGAAATTCCAGGCGGGTTTCTGATCTTCCACCTCGGGCAGGGGGCGCACGGCCTCCTCCTGCCGGCCGTAGCCGCCATACGCGCCCGGGCCGGGCCGGTTGCGGACCTTGCGTTCCGGCGTCGTGTTTTCCAGCCGCCGGCCGTAGGCATCCGTATAGCCCATGCCGCCGTCGTCAGTTCTGCCGGCGGAGCGCCCGCCCGGCAGGGACTGCGTGGCTCGCGGCCCGCCCGGAGGCTCCAGACCGGAATGCCGTGGGCTGTAGACCGAACCGGCCGCCGCCGTGCCTGCCGGCAGAAGACAGGCGACGAGCAGGACGCTGGGCAGAAGACGGCGCAAACGGCGAGACATCGCGGCCACCTAGGCGAACTGCCCGAGGAACCGGACATCGTTTTCGAAGAACATGCGCAGATCGCCGATGCCGTACTTGAGCATGGCGACGCGCTCCACCCCCAGGCCGAAGGCGAAGCCGCTCACCTCGGGGGCATAGCCCACCGCCTCGAAGACGGCCGGATCGACCATGCCGCAACCGAGGATCTCCACCCAGCCCGTGGTTTTGCAGACGCGGCAGGGCTCGCCGTTCACATGCCCCGCGCCGCCGCAGATGCAGCAGGAGATGTCCACTTCCGCCGAAGGCTCGGTGAAGGGGAAGAAGCTGGGGCGGAAGCGCACCTGGGTGGAACCGCCGAAGATCTCGCGCACGAAAGCCGTGAGGATGCCGCGCAGATGGGCCATGCTGATGCCGTCGCCCACCATGAGCCCTTCGATCTGATGGAACATGGGGGTATGCGTGAGGTCGGAGTCCCGGCGATAGACCTTGCCCGGGCAGATGACGGCCAGCGGAGGCTTGCGGGCCAGCATGGTACGCACCTGCACCGGCGAGGTATGCGTGCGCATGACCACCTTGTCGCTGACGTAAAGCGTATCCTGCATGTCGCGGGCCGGATGCTCCGGCGGCATGTTGAGGGACTCGAAATTGTAGAAGTCGTTCTCCACTTCCGGGCCCGAGGCCACGTCGAAGCCCAGGGCGCGCAGCACATCGCAGATCTCCTGCGTCACCAGCGTGATGGGGTGCAGCGAGCCGCGCCAGGGCAGCCGGCCGGGCAGGGAGGCGTCGAAGCGACGCAGGGCTTCGGCCTCGAGGGCCTGCTCCAGGGCCGTTTTGCGCGCCTCCAGGAGGGCGGTCAGGCTTTCCTTGACGGCATTGGCCTTTTGGCCCACTGCCGGGCGCTGTGCGGGCTCCAGTTGCGGCAGGGCGCTCATAATATGGGCCAGCCGCCCCTTGCGTCCCAGAAAATCGACCCGCAGACTTTCCAGTGCTTCCAGAGTATGAGCCTCGGCCAGACCGTTTTCCAGCTCCGGGGCCAGAGCTTCCAATGCGCTAATCAGATCCATGCAGTTCTTTCCCATGCCGCCATGCGGCCTTGGGCGCTCTCGAGCATTTTCCGTCTGAAACGCCTTGCGCTTCAAACCATACGGCCTGGCGTTTCGCGGAAAAAACGAGGTTTTTCCGCTTGGTTCCGGCCGGCGCTGTGCTGCCGCCTCGCATTCCGCCTTTTTTCAAAGGCAAAACACTCCAGAGCGCCGCAAAAAAACATACGCGGCACGCCGATCACAGGCCGGGCCTGTTGCCGGAGCGTGCCGCGTCACACAGCAATCCGTACGACGTCGCCTAGTTCAGCGCACCCTTGGCCAGCTCCACCACCTTGGCGAAATCGTCCTTGTGGTAGACGGCAAGGTCAGCCAGAACCTTACGGTTCAGGGCGATGCCGGCCTTGTCCAGACCGTGCATCAGACGGCTGTAGGACAGCCCGTTGAGGCGCGCGCCCGCATTGATGCGCAGGATCCACAGCGTGCGGAAATCGCGCTTGCGGTGCTTGCGGCCGATGAAGGAATATTGGAGCGCGCGCTCCACAGCCTCGCGGGCGGTACGATAGAGACGGCTGCGACCGCCGCGGAAGCCCTTGGCTGCGCTCAGGTATTTCTTGTGCCGACGATGGGCGGCAAGACCTCTCTTCACACGCATGGGTGTTTCCTCCTTTCACCCGGACAAGGCGGAGGTGATGCCCGCCGGGGAGATAAAAAATATGTTGCCGTTTCGTGCTGTACACACTGGCAGGATCGAACGTCACACGTCGCGGCTCCTGCCGGCCGCCGGCCCGAGGCCCGTCATGCGCGGGTTGCGTCCCGTCCGGGACGGGGAAGCCCGCGCCCTGCCCGCGGCCTAGCCGTTGGGCAGCATGCGGCGCACGGCCTTTTCGTTGGTCTTGTCCACAATGGCGGACTGGCCCAGACGCATTTTGCGGCCGGGGGCCTTCTTCGTCAGGATATGACGCAGATTCTGGCGGCGGCGCTTGAACTTGCCGCTGCCGGTCAGCTGGAAACGCTTGGCGGCGGCGCGCCGGGTCTTGATCTTAGGCATGATGTACTCCTTGCACAATAATCGTACCGCCCGTCCTCAACGCGGATGGACGGGAAAGCATAGTGCCCTAAAAAGCGGCCGTATGCAAGCGCATTTTCCGCGCTACTTCTTGGGCACAAGCAGCATCTGCAGCGTGCGTCCCTCGGCGCGGGGCTCCTGATCCACCTTGGCCACATCGGCCAGGTCCTGCACCACACGCTCAAGAATGCTCAGGCCGCGATCCTTGTGGACGATTTCTCGACCACGGAAAAATACCGTCACCTTGCAGCGGTCGCCATCTTCGAGGAAGCGGCGGATATGGCGCACCTTGGTCTCGTAATCATGGTCGTCCGTCTTGGGACGCACCTTGATCTCCTTGATCTGCACCACGGACTGCCGCTTCTTGGCTTCCTGCTTCTTCTTCTGCTGTTCGTACTTGAACTTGCCGTAGTCCATGATACGACAGACAGGCGGCTCCGACGTGGAGGCCACTTCCACAAGATCAAGGCCCGCTTCCTTGGCAAGGCTGATGGCCTCGTTGCGTTGCAGGATCCCCAGCTGTTCCCCGTCGGCTCCGATGACTCGTACCTCTCTCGCACGGATCATCTCATTGCGGCGCACGCCGTCCTGTGCGACATCGCGCCGCGGTCTCATGTTAGGCGAAGCTATAGCGCATCCCTCCTCGCTTGAAAGGCTCTTCCCCATCCGCGCGGATCATGGCGGCGACCTCCGGCACGGACTTGAGCCCCACGTTTTCCCCACTGCGCAGGCGCACGTTGACGCCGCCGGCCTGCGCCTCCTTCTCACCAATGACAAGAATATACGGGACCTTGGCCACCTGCGCCTCGCGCACCTTGAAGCCAAGCTTCTCGTTGCGCAGGTCCGCCGTGGCACGGATGCCCTGCGCCTTGAGCTCTTCCAGCGCCTTGCGCGCGGCCTCATCCCCGGCTTCGGTCACCGTGAGGATGCGGGCCTGTTCCGGCGCGAGCCAGGTGGGCATGGCCCCGGCGTACTGCTCGATGAGCACGCCGATGAAGCGTTCCAGCGAGCCCATGATGGCGCGATGCACCATGACCGGACGATGCCGCTCGCCATCCTGCCCCACATAGGTGAGGTCGAAGCGCTCCGGCAGGGTGAAGTCCACCTGGATGGTGGAGCACTGCCATTCGCGACCGATGCAGTCCAGCAGGCGCACATCGATCTTCGGCCCGTAGAAGGCCCCGTCTCCTTCGTTGATTTCATACGGCATATCGGCTTTCTGCACGGCCTGGATTAGGGCATTGGTGGCAAGTTCCCAGGCTTCGTCCGTGCCGATGCTGTCTTCGGGCCGGGTGGAGATTGCCACCTTGAACTGGAAGTTGAAGAGGTTCATGAGGTCGCGGATCAGATGGATGACCTCGAGGATCTCCCCTTCCAGCTGTTCCGGGGTGCAGAGGATGTGCGCGTCGTCCTGCGTGAACTGGCGCACGCGCAAAAGGCCGTGCAGCACGCCGCTCTTTTCGTGGCGGTGCACCACGCCCAGCTCGAAGTAACGCTGCGGCATGTCCCGGTAGCTGCGCAGCTCATTCTTGAAGATGAGCATGTGCGAGATGCAGTTCATGGGTTTGATGCCGTAGGCGTCGTCCTCGATCTGGGTGAAATACATGTTCTGCCGGTAGTGGTCATAGTGGCCGGAACGCTGCCAGGTCTCCACGCGCAGCAGCTGCGGGCCCTGCACCATGTCGTAGCCGCGCTTGAGGTGCTCGCGCCGCCAGAAGTCCTCGAGGATGGTGCGCAGCAGCATCCCCTTGGGCAGCCAGAACACCATGCCGGGGGCCACATCCTCATGGAAGGTGAAAAAGCCCAGTTCCCGGCCCAGCTTGCGATGGTCGCGGCGCTTGGCCTCCTCCAGCTGCTGGAGATAGGCCTTGAGGGCCTTCTCATCGGCAAAGGCCGTGCCGTACAGGCGGGAGAGCATGGGGTTCTTCTCATCCCCGCGCCAGTAGGCCCCGGCCACGGAAAGCAACTTGGACGCCGCGGCGAAGCCGGTGTGCGGCACGTGCGGGCCGCGACAGAGATCGCAGAAGTCGCCGCAGGTGTAGAGCGTCACCGTATCGCCGTCGATGCCCTCGATGATCTCCACCTTGAAATCCTCGCCCATGCCGCGGAAAAGCTCCACGGCCTCGGCCTTGCTCACCCGGCGGCTGGTGAAGGGCAGACGAGCGGCCGCTAGTTTCTGCATCTCCGCTTCGATGGCTTCGAAATCATCGCTGGAAAAGGGCTTCTCCACGCTGAAATCGTAGTAGAAGCCAGTATCGATGGCCGGACCGATGGTCACCCTGGCCGACGGGAACAGCTTCTTGACCGCCGCCGCCATGACGTGCGCCGTGGAATGTCGCACGATGGCCAGACCTTCGGGGGAATCGGCCGGCACGGGCACAAGCTCGGTGCAGCCCGCCGGCACGGGGGCGCTCAGATCCACAAGCTGCGCGCCGCCCTGCTCTTCAGGGCAGACGGCGCGGGCGGCCACCAGCGACTTGAACTTCTTGCCGCTCAGGGCCTGCTGCAACACATCGGAAACGACTGCACCGGCGGCGGCCTCCACGGCCTGCCCTTCCACGAGGATGCTCATGCAAAAACTCCTTATCGCTTCGCCGCACGGCGACGACGCAAAAAAGAAATGGGGAGGCGAAACACCTCCCCATCACTCTCAGAAATACCGCTTGGCGGCTATAGTGGCGGGCATGCAGCCCTTCGCCGTTAAGGGGACATTCCCCGAATCATCACTGGTAGGAACGAGCAGACTTGAACTGCTGACCTCTTCCGTGTCAAGGAAGCGCTCTAGCCACCTGAGCTACGCTCCTACATGAGGCAAGAGTTCTTCTATACGTCGGCCGGCAAAAGGTCAAGCCTTTTTTCTCCTTCCGCAAAAAATATCGTCCCCTCGCGGAGTGTCTGCCCCCCGGGAAAGGCAAGCCGCGACGCGGCGACACAGCGCCGTCCGGCCAAAAGCAAGCGGAATGACAGCACTTTCCCGCGACACGACAGCCCGTATGGTGGGAAAGCCAAGCGCTCCCACCAGAAAATGCTCTCAGGGGCGGCAGATGCATCCCAACGGCAGCTCGCCGGCCGCGCCCCGCAGAGCGGCACGGGACAGGAACACATGGTCTCGGCAAGGCGTCCCGCCCGCCCAGCGTTTCCGGCATGGGATCAGGGTAAGGATATGGGCCTTTCCGCGCAGCGCGGGCCGCTCCCCGCCCCCTGGCCGTCGACCTTGACGAGCCCGCCGGCCTTCCGCCGCGGGCGGGCAGGTCGGGGAGACAGCGTGATGCTGGAGAGGGGGTTACGAAGATGCTCCCCGCATGGGCAAGCGCACGAAATCCCGGCCAGAGGCTCAGGCCCTATGGCAGCACGCCCGCGAACTGCGTCTTCAGATGCTGCACCTTGGCCACATAGAAGCGCGTCTCCCGCACGGGCAGATCCACGGTCAGCGTGCGGTAGAGCTCCTTCACGTCCAGGCTGTTGATGCGGGCCACGGCCTCGGCATTGGTGGGACCCCAGTACCGGAGGAAGCGGTTGGGCCCCATGTTGTAGGCGGCCACAGCGCAGTATTCGCGAGCCACGGGATCCCGCACATCCTGAAAATACCTGGTCATAAGGATGTGCAGATACGCCGTGCCGTAGCGGATGTTGATCTCCGGGACGGCCAGCTCGTCAAAGCCCACGTTGCCGCGCGTCCCGTACAGGAAACGATGCACCTCGTCGCTGGCGGTGCTGGGCAGAAGCTGCATGAGCCCCATGGCCGAGCTGCGGCTGACCAGCGTGGGCCGGAAGGTGCTCTCGCTATGGATGATGGCGTACACAAGGGCCGTATTGAGCCCGTAACGGCGGGAGAAGTTCTCCACCAGCTCCTTGTAGGAGCCGGCATGGGCCTGGAGCGTCCCCGCATCATAGCGGGGCAGGGACAGGACGGGCGCCACGGGCGCGGGCCGCCGGTGCAGCTCGGCCAGCGCTTCCACATTGACCGGCTGGTAACCGTGCAGGAAAGCCCCGGAAGCCTGCCAGCGCAGAGGACGTCCCTGATTGTCCAGCATATCGCCGTAAAAATCCGGCTGCACGCCATAGAGCAGGGGCATGCCGGAACCGTCCAGCGCCAGCAGCGGCGCGAGCGTCGTGGCGGCATTGCCGTCAAAGAAAAAGGCCCGGCCGGAAAGCGCCAGCCTGACGCCGTCCTTGTCGAAACGCACCACATCTTCCCGCCGGGAGGACGACGGCATGTCGTCCGGCGACGCGACCAGCGCCGCGTCCACAGGCCGGCGCACGGCCCAGACGCGTCCGCCGGCTCCCTGCGCCACGATGGGCCGGGGCCTGTCCTCGGGGCGCAGGCTGATGACCTGGGGATTGACGAGGCCGCGCATCTCCGCTCCCCAGTACTGGGGGACGAAGCCGGCCAGCAGCGGCACCAGCCCCAGGATCCCCAGGAGCATGCAGGTTGCCAGGAGGAGGGTGATTCGGCGGGTCATGGGCGAACATCCTTGCCGGAGGGAATCTTTCGGCACAAATGGATTATGCAATGTTTTTGCCACAAAGACAATGCCCTTTGATTCCGGCGGATTGAAATGGTCATCCCGTCTCATGCCGGGACGCCGTCAAAATTTTGTCCGCCGTGCGCCCATCCCCCCGTTGACCCGCACGGGCAGCCCGGGTATGGTCCAGAGCAGTATCGTTTTTTTCTGCCGTCCGCCCCTTGAGATTCCTTCGGCTTTTGCGTATGTCCCTTTTGGCACAAGCTGCCGGAGCGGCAAAAGACCACCGCGCGGCAGGAGGGCTCAGGGGGCCGAACGCCCTCCCCTTTCCCCTTTTCGGGAGCATGGTGCTCCGGGCATGACCATGAAATATCTCGATACCCTGCTTCCTTTCTGGAAAGAGCTGAAACAGTATCAGTCAGCCGATTTTCGCGCCGATCTGGTGGCGGCGCTGACAGTTACGCCCGTGGCCGTGCCGCAGGCCATGGCCTACGCGCTCATGGCCGGCGTGCACCCGCAATACGGCATCTACGCCTGTATGCTGCCGGTGGTGGTGGCGGCGCTGTGGGGCTCCTGCCGCTTCCTTGCCGCCGGGCCCACCAACGCCACGTCCATCGTGCTGCTCTCCACCATTGGTTCGGCCACGGTGGGCGGCGTGGCCATCGCGGGGCTGCCGCCCTCCTATCAGATGACCTGCGTCTTCACCATCACGCTGCTGTGCGGCATGATCCAGGTGGCCATGGGGCTGGCCCGGCTGGGCGATCTGGCCAACTTCATCTCCCAGTCCGTCATGCAGGCCTTTGCCACGGGGACGGCCCTGCTCATCGCCTCCAGCCAGATCGAGACCGTGCTCGGCCTGCCGGACAGTCATTCGAGCGGCTTTTTCCTGCAAGTCTGGTCGGCCATCCAGCATATAGGCGAGACAAACGTCTGGTGCGTGGGCATCGCCGTCCTGAGCATCGTGCTGGTGGAACTCTGCCGCCGCATCTCCCGCCGTCTGCCCGCCACGCTGCTGGCGCTGGTGGGGGCGGGCATCTTTTCCTACCTTATTGATGCGGGCGGCAGGGGGGTCGCCCTGGTGGGGGCCATCCCCTCGGTCATCCCCCCCATCTCGCGTCTGCCGCTGGATGTCACCGTCTACCGCGATCTTTTCATGCCGGCCCTGGCCCTGGCGCTCATGGGGGCGGTCACCTCCCTTTCCACGGGCAAGCAGCTGGCCAGCCTCAAGGGCGACCGTTTCGACGGCAGCCAGGAGCTCATCGGGCAGGGGCTCGGCAATATGGCGGCGGCCTGCACGTCCAGCATCGTGGGGTGCGGCTCCTTCAGCCGCAGCGCGCTTGTGGTGACCTCCGGCGCGCGTACGCGCATGGCCACGGTGCTGTCCGGCCTGCTGGCCCTGCCCATGCTCTGGCTTATCGCGCCCTTTATGAGCTGGCTGCCGCTCTCCGCCCTGGGCAGCGTGCTGCTGACCGTCTGCGTGCGGATGGTGGACGTGCCGGGCCTGCGGCTCTGCTTCCAGGCCACGCGCATCGACCGAACCGTCCTGCTCGTCACCTTTGCGGCCACCCTGCTGCTGGCGCTGGAACAGGCCATCCTGCTGGGCGTGCTGCTCTCGCTCATCCTGTTCATCTTCAAGCTGGCGCATCCGCGCGTCTTCCGGCTCAGCCGCCATGACCCCATGATGCAGCACGCGCCGGAACCGCTGCCGGACGAGATCGCCGTCTACGTCATCGAGGGGACGCTCTTCTTCGGGGCCATCAACGAACTGGAACGACGCATCTATGATGAAACGGATACGCCGGTGCGGGTCATCGTGCTGCACCTGGCCCGCGTCTTCTGGCTGGATGCCGCGGGCACGCACTCGCTGGAGCAGTTCGTGGAGCGCTGCCATCAACGACATATCCCGGTCATCCTGGTCGTCGGCAGCCGCAGCGTCCATGACATCCTCAAGCGGACCGGCCTGCTGAGCTATCTGGGCAAGGGCTTCGTGGCGCCGACCTTTGCCGACGGGCTGAAGCTCGGCTTCCACACCTATCACCGCCTGCAAAGCGACGAGCGCCTGCATCTGCCCAAGCTGCCGCCCTCCAAACGCAAGCAGAGCCGCCACGTCCACCATCCCCATCAGCATCACAAGAGCAGGACCAAATGAGCCGCCATCCCGCCCGCCCCCTGCCGCCCTGTCCGTCCGCCGCCGCGGAGCATCCCCCGGTCTTCGGCCCCGACGCGCCCTGGCTCGCGCCGCTGGCAGGCTACAGCGACCTGCCCTTCCGCCTGCTCTGCCGCGAATACGGGGCGGCGGTCTGCGTGACGGAGATGGTCAGCGCCAAGGGGCTTGTCTATCACAGCCCGGGCACGGCCGACCTGCTGCGGACGCTGCCGGAGGATCAGCCGCTGGTGGTGCAGCTTTTCGGCGCCGAGGCCGCCTTCCTGGAGCAGGCCGTGAGCCTGCTGCGCGAGGCCGGGTACGGCTGGTTCGATCTGAACATGGGCTGTTCCGTGCCCAAGGTCCTCAAGCAGAAGGCCGGAGCGGCCATGCTCGGGGATGTGGAAAACGCCCTTGCCGTCGCCCGGGCCATGATCGCCGCCGCCGGGCCGGGCCATGTGGGCTTCAAACTGCGGCTGGGGCTGGATGACGGCCGTCCGGTCTGGCGGGACCTGGCCCTGCGGCTCCAGGACGCCGGGGCCGGCTGGCTGACCCTGCATCCGCGCACGGCCCGGCAGAGCTTCGGCGGCGAAGCCCGCCACGAGGCGCTGGCCGCCCTTGCGCCCCAGCTTTCCATCCCCCTGCTGGCCAGCGGCGATCTTTTCAGCGCGGAAGACGGCCTGCGCGTCCAGGCGGCAACCGGGGCGAGCGGCGTCATGTACGCACGCGGCGCGCTGCACGACCCCGCCATCTTCGCCGCGCACCGGGCCCTCCAGCGGGGAGAGCCGGCCCCTCCCGCCACGCCGCGGCGTCTGCGCGCCATCATCGACAGGCACATCGCCCTGGCCCGCCGTCATTGCGACGATGCGGCCGTGCTCTGGAAGATGCGCAGCGTCGTACCGCGCTACGTCAAGCATCTGCCCGGCGCGCGCGCCCTGCGGCAGGCCTTGTGCCGCTGCACGAGCTGGACCGCCCTGCAGGACATCCTTGAGGAATTCCTCCCGGGCTGACCGCCGCCGGCCTCCGGTTGAACTCTTTCGCCATGCGGACTATATAACAGCCTTACCGCGCCGGGACATCCGCGCCCTCGCCGTCCCCGTCCGACCGCCTGCCGCTTTGGGACAGCGCCGTCCGCACGGCCTCCGGCAGGAACGTGACGATGATTTTCCGGCGCGCCCCCTTCACGTTTTTCCGGCCCCTGTGGTGTGCCGCACTGCCCCCGTCAAGGAGACATCATGGAAATCCTCCGCGCCAAAACGGCCGGATTCTGCATGGGCGTGAGCCTCGCCCTGCAAAAACTGGACTCCGCCATCGAACATTCCCGCGGCCGACGCATCTGCACGCTCGGCCCCATCATCCACAACCCGCAGGTGCTGGCCGACTACGAGGCGCGGGGCGTGTTCTGCGCCTCCTCGCCTGAGGAGCTCGACCCCGGCGACTGCGTGCTCATCCGCGCGCACGGCATCACCCGGCAGGTGGAGGAGGCCGTGCGGGCCTCGGGCGCCCAGGTGGAGGACGCCACCTGCCCCAAGGTGAAAAAAGCCCAGCTCGCCATCCGCCGGGCCACGGAAAACGGCGCCACGCTCCTGCTCTTCGGCGAGGCAGAACACCCCGAAGTGCGGGGCCTGCTGTCCTATGCGCACGGCCTCGCCCATGTCTTCGGCAGCCGGGAAGAGCTGGCCGGCCTGCCCCTTGCCCCTGACGGCGACTATGTCCTCGCCTCCCAGACCACGCAGGACCGGGGCGCCTTTGCCGCCATCGAACAGGACCTGCGCGCCCGGCTTGCCCGGCTTGCGGTGCTCTCCACCATCTGCGACGCCACGCGGGAACGGCAGGAAGAAGCCCTGGAGATCGCCCGAAAAGCGGACATCATGGTGGTCGTCGGCGGCAGGCAGAGCGGCAATACGCGCCGCCTGGCCGATCTGGCCGCCCAGTGCGGCAAGACGACCTTCCACATCGAGGAAGCCTCGGAGCTCAGGCCGGAGAATTTCTCAAAAAAAATGTGCGTTGGCCTAACGGCGGGCGCATCTACGCCGAAAAAGCTTATTGACGCGGCGCAATCGTGGCTGGAGGCGCTCCCCTTGACAAGGGGCGGCGCGCCATCCGTCCGACGGCCGCCCCCCGGCGGGGCAGCGCGCAAGGCCGGGCGGAACGATCGCCCTGGTCGCCGCAGGCCGGACGCACCCTGTCCCGGCAGCGGCCGCGGGCGTATCTTCCGCACTGCGCGCAGGCGTATCTTATGGAGGCAGCATGGCTCAGACCAATATTCTGCTTGAGGCGGGAACCAACGAACTTGAAGTCGTCGAGTTTTATCTTGACGAACTGGCGCCGGCCGGCGGCGATGCCGCCGAAGGCCAGACCACGACGGAGAACCCTGACGAGACGTGTACCTACCGTGGCTATTATGGCGTCAATGTGGCCAAGGTGCTGGAGATCATCCGCATGCCCAAGGTCACGGAACTGCCCGAAGTGCAGCACCCCAGCGTGCTGGGGGCGTTCAACCTCCGTTCCCGCATCATCCCCCTTGTGGACCTGGCCATGTGGCTGGAAAAACAGCACGCCCAGACGACGGAGGAACCCAAGACCATCGTGACGGAGTTCAACAACGTCACCACGGCCTTCATGGTCTCCGGGGTCAACCGCATCCACCGCATCAGCTGGGAAGAGGTCGAGCCGCCGAACAAGTATGTGGCCGCCGTCTCCAGCAACACCATCATCGGCGTGGTTAAGCTGGAGGGCCGCATCGTCTTCCTGCTGGATCTGGAAAAGGTCGTGGCCAACCTTAATCCTCAGCTCGGCCTGCGTCTGGACGACCTGGGCGCCAACTGGGACGCGACGCGCGGCTACCGTGCCCTTGTGGCCGACGACTCGGCCCTGGTCCGCGAGATGCAGCGCGACCTTCTGGAAAAGGCCGGCTTCACCGTGGAAGTCACCACCAACGGTCGCGAAGCCTGGGAACGGCTTATGAACTTCAAACGCCTTACCGAAGAAGAAAACCGCCCCATCACCGATTTCGTGCAGGTGGTCGTCTCAGATATCGAGATGCCCGTCATGGACGGCCTCAACCTGACGCTGCGCATCAAGGAAGATCCTGTGCTCAAGGAGCTTCCCGTGCTGCTCTTCTCCTCGCTCATCACCGACAAGCTGCGCCACAAGGGCGAGAGCGTCGGTGCGGACGGCCAGATATCCAAGCCGGAAGTGACCCAGCTGGCCAAGCGGGCCGCCGCGCTCATCCAGGCGCGGGAAGCCGCGCGGGCCGAAAAGCTGGCCGCCGGCAGCTAGGCCCTCCCGACATCCGCCAGTCGGCCGCCCTCCGCTCATCGCGCAGGGCGGCTTTTTCGTCGGGCGGATACGGGGCGGGCCGGAGTCCGTCACCTGTCGCCCGCAAATGCGAAGGCGGGAGAGGCAGCCCGTGCCCCTCCCGCCCGACGACGATACGCAAGATGCCGGACTAGCGTTCCACGGCCTTGCCGGTCAGCGGCTTGCCCTGGTATTCGCCGGTGAGCGTCCGCAGGAAAGCCACGATAAGCTGACGGTCGGCGTCCGACACCGGGATGCCGGAAAGGTACTTGCCCATGATGGCGACGCTGTCATCCAGCGTGGTCACCGTGCCGTCATGCATGTACGGCGCGGTCAGCTCGATATTGCGGAGGTTGGGCACCTTGAAACGGTGCAGGTCCTCTTCCTTCTTGGTGGCGCCGATGCGGCCCTTGTCCGAACCCAGCGGATTGCCGCGATCGGCAAAGTAATCCGCCTTGAGGTCCATGTACTCAAAGGACTGTCCGCCCAGGCCCTTGCCCACATGGCAGCTCGCGCAGCGGTAGAGCTTGAAGAGCTCATATCCCTTCACTTCGTCCTTGCTCAGGGCGCTTTCATCCCCCATGAGCCACTTGTCGAAGCGGCTGTTGGGCGTGATGAGGGTCTTTTCGTATTCGGCAATAGCGTCAGTGATGTTCTCGCCGCTCCAGCCGTCGGCATAAACGGCCCGGAACTCGGTGCTGAGGGCTTCGTCCTGTTCCAGCTTGGCGATGATCTCCTCCCAGTTTTTGGAGCCCATCTCAATGGGATTCATGGGCGGGCCGCCGGCCTGCTCCTGCAGGTCGGCCGCACGGCCGTCCCAGAACTGCCAGCGGTTGAAGGCCGCATTGAAGACGGTCGGGGCGTTGATGTCCCCGAACTGCTTGCGGATGCCTTCGGAAAAACGGGAATTGTCCGTCCCGGCCTTGTCGTAGACATGGCAGCCGGAACAGGCCAGCGTGTCATCGGCCGAAAGGCGCTTGTCGTTGAAGAGCTTTTCCCCCAGCGCCACCTTGGCGGCGTTGACGGGCAGAGACTGCGGAATGGGCTGCACGGGCTCGTTGGCATGCCGCGGGGCCGCCGTGCCGGTGGCGTAGAACTCGGCCCTGGTGGTGCGCACCCAGTCGCGGATCAGCTTCTTTTCCTCCGCGGTCAGACGGCTGCTCCAGTGGACGACGGTGAACTTGGCCGGCGGCATGGTATTGTTGTTGATGACCCATTCCATCTTGGCCAGCGTCGTTTCCCCGACGGGCTTGTCCGCGTCGTTCTCCACCAGCTCCGCGTTCAGATCCATGGCCCGCAGCCCGTCCCGGTAGTCCTGCTCGATGATCTGCCGGATGCCCGGGATCCTGGTATAAAAGGGCAGATCAAAATTGCGGCTGTGACACGCCATGCATTTTTCCATGACCACATCGGAAACCATGCTGAACTTGGCCATGGGGGGTTTGATGTCCGCTGCGGACGCCGTTTGCACGGCCGTGGCGGTCAACGCCGCGGCCGCCGTCACGGAACACAGGAACACGCGCTTCCAATCCTTCATCCCAACCTCCATGTATGGGCAGGCGGGGCGTCCTCCCGCTTTTGCCCGCTACCGTCTTGCCGGCCAAAACCGCTTTTGCCGGCTGGAACGCCAACGGTTGTTTACGCCGTAAGGGCAACGTCATCACTGACGACCTGGTTTTTTAGTAATAAAAGGTATCATTAGCAAGCAATTTGTGAACAAAGAAACAAATTTCCCGTTCCAGCACCCGAATGAACGCGGCTTGCTTCACCGGCCTGTATGGAGTAAGGAAAAATCTTAATCGGTTCAGGAGGGAGGACGGATGCTCTGGGCGAACCTTTCCATCAACAAGAAGCTGGCGCTGGGCTTTACCGGTTCGCTGGCGGCCATGCTGCTGTTTTCGGCGGTGGCGTGGTTTTCCTCGGAAAACATCATGCACCTGGCCGATACGGCCCTTGCCAAGCAGAAATTCGCGCTGACGCTGACGCTGCGCGAGGTGGACCACCTCAAATGGACGGAGCGGCTGCACAAGATCGTGCTGGACGGCCCTGATGCCGACATGTCGGCCATCCAGTCCGACGGGCGGCTGTGCGCGCTCGGCAAATGGCTGTATTCCGGGGAACGAAAAACGCTGGAAGAACTCCTGCCCGAGGCGGCGCAGCATTTTACGGAACTGGAAAAGCCTCACCTTGCGTTGCACGCCAGCGCCCTGCGCATCCAGGAACTCAAGCGGGAGGACAAGCAGAAGGAGGCGGAAGCCTATTTCCAGGACGTTACCGAGCGGGCCTCGGCCGAGGTGCTGGCGAACCTGGAAGTCATCCGCAATCTCGTCCTGGCGGCGTCGGAGCAGGATGCCCACAAATATCTGGAGGTGGGGCACTCCACCCAGTGGCTCTTCGTCATCATGCAGAGCATCGCCATGCTGATGCTGGCCGTTGCCAGCGTGCTCTTCGCCCGCTCCATCAGCCGCCCGCTGGGCCAGCTTGTGGCACGCGCGCGCGAAGTGGTGAACGGCAATCTGGACGTGGACCTGCGCCTGCCGCGCAAGGATGAGGCGGGCCAGCTTTCCCAGGCGCTCGCCTCGCTGCTGGACAGCCTCAAGCAAAAGCTGGCCGAGAATGAAGCGACCTCGCGCGAGGCGCTCGCCCATGCCGACCGGGCTGAAAATGCCCTGCGCGCCGCCGAGGACAAGGAGGCGCGCATCAGCGGCCTGCTCAAGGAAATGACCGCCATCGCCGCCCGGGCCGACGACATCGCCGCGGATCTGGCCAAAAGTTCACAAAGCCTCGCCACCCAGGTGGAGGCCGTCAATACCGGCAGCGTCGATCAGAACCGCCAGATGAAATGCAACATGGCCAATGTGGAACAGCTGGCGACGGCAGCCGGCGAGATCGTCCAGAATGCCGCCCTCACCACCGAGGACGCCGGCAAATCCCGCCTCAGCGCCACAAAGGGCATGGAGGTGGTGCGCGGCTGCGAGGAATCCATGAACCGCCTGCTGGTCATGGCCGAAAAACAGGACAGGGACCTCCGCCAGCTGGACGAAACCGCCGGCAGCATCGGCGACATTATGAGCGTCATCGTGGATATCGCCGATCAGACCAATCTGCTGGCGCTCAATGCGGCCATCGAGGCGGCGCGCGCCGGCGAAGCGGGGCGCGGCTTCGCCGTCGTGGCCGACGAGGTGCGCAAGCTGGCCGAAAAGACCGTCGTCGCCACCTCCTCAGTGGGCGACAAGATCGGGGAGATCCAGTCGGCCATCCATTCCTGCGTGAGCTTCATGCAGGATGCCCGCACGGCCGTGGAGGAGGCGGACGATCTGGCCCGCCGCTCCGGGACCGCCCTGCAGGAGATCGTGGACGCCGCCAGTCACAACGAGAGCAACGCCGCGCAGATTTCGGCCGCGGCCCAGCAACAGCACGGCATTGTGGTGACCGTCTCCGACGGCATGCGGCAGGTGCGCGACATCGCCGACAGGAACTTCGCCGCCATGGAAACGGCGGGAGAACAGGTGCGGGCCCTGGTGGGCATGGCCGCTTCGCTCAAGGAACTCATCGACCGGCTCAAGCGCTAGGCGACGGCATGCGGGACTTCCACAAGTTCATCGACGGTTTCAAGAACTTCCGCCGCTATTATTATGATGCGGAAGTGGATTACTACGCCGCCCTGCGCGACGGACAGCACCCCAGGGCGCTGGTCATCGCCTGCAGCGATTCCCGGGCGGATCCGGCCCTGGTCATGGGCTGCGACCCCGGCGACATCTTTGTGGTGCGCAATGTGGCGAACCTTGTCCCGCACGCTTCGGAAGCCGGGCGCGGGGATGCCGTGCTGGCCGTGCTGGAATACGGCATACGGCATCTCAAGGTGGAGCACATCATCGTGCTGGGGCACTCCTGCTGCGGCGGCATCCATGCCCTCATGCATCCCGAGGCCACGCCGCCGGACAGCCATGTGGCCCACTGGGTCGCCATCGCCCGCCCGGCGCTGGACAGACTGAACGACACCGATGAACTGGACGCCGCGGCCCATCGCCGCAACTGCGAGGAGGCCGCCGTCCTGCTCTCGGTGGAGAACCTGCTCTCCTACCCCTGGATACAACGGCGGGTGGCCGAGCACAGGCTGTCCCTGCATGCCTGGTACTTCGATATGGAGATCGGCGACCTGCTGGCCTACTTTCCCGACACCGAATGCTTCGAGTCCCTGCACGAACACGGCCTGCACCGGGATCTCTCCGGCCTCGGGCCCTACCTGCGCCGCCTGGCGGAAGACGGCTAGAGCGCGTCGAAACACATTGGACACGCTATTTCAAGAAACGAGATAACGTGCCCGCACACGCTCCGCCGGCCATGCGGGGCGGCGCCGCGGATCCCCGTCTCTTCCCCTGAAGAAAGCGCACTGGGGAAGGGAGCTCCCCCCAATCTCAACAATGGAAGCCGTCGTCAGGCGCTACGCCCCGCCCTCCGGCCCCTCAGGCAGCCAGAGCCGGCCTTCGGCCACCAGACGCACCGGCCCTTCCACCGTCGCCAGCACGCTGCCGCCCTGCCTGTCCACCGTTACCGTCAGTGGCTCGCCGCCGGGCTGGAGGATGGTGAAGATCCGGCGCTCCCCGGCCGGACACAGCCGCAGGCCCAGCGCCAGCGCCCCGGACCCGCAGGCGTTTTCCAGACAGGTGGTTCCCGCGTCCCGCACATGCACGACGGGGAACATCTCCAGCTGATGCTGTACCTGCCGCCACCAGACGATGCCCGAGGCCGGCAGCGCTTCCAGATCGTACTCGCGCCGCAGAAGCGCCGACGCCGCCAGGAAATCATCGGGGAAGCCGTGCCGCTCATCAAGGAGCAGATGCGCGATGCCGGGCAGGCGCACCAGCGTCACCCCGGCCGCCGGCTGCTGCACCGGACAGGCGGGCAAGGTCATATCCGCCGCCACCTGCCATTCCGGCAAACATCCCCGAACGCGCAGGCCAACCGGTCCCTGCCAGCCGGAGACCTGCACCTCGCAGGCGAACGCCCGCTGGTCTTGCGGACAGCCATCGCCGCCCTGCCCGGCGGCGCGTGCCGCCTCCAGCGCCAGCAGCGCCCCGAAGGCGCGCGTGGCGTTGACGCAGAACTCCCCGCCGGCCATGCGCAGACGCCGTTCCCGCATCTGACAGAAACCGGCCTGCTCTCCCCCCAGCTGATGCGGCATCAGCGCCTGTGCGGCCGTGGCCGCCTGCCGCGCCGGCGGAACGTCCCCGGCGGAAAAAAGCAGCGTGGTGTTGCCGCTGGGGCTCCACTTGGTAAATGACAATGCACCCATTGCTGAATCCTTTGGTATGCGTCCAGTAGTAGCGGGCTGCGAGATGCTTGTCCAGCCGCTCCGCCGCCTTTTGCAGCATCAACCGATATTCGCTTGCGGTTCTTCTCTAGAAAGTGTATAGCAAAAGAAGCCATTCCCCGAACGAAGTGTACGGGAGGGCGTTATGGCGGGCAAAATTTCCTGGATTCAGGAGAAAACCTATGGGAGGCTTTATGAAGTCCATTCGTCTGTTGGTGCTGGCTGCGGCCCTTGTGCTCAGCTATGCCGTCGCCGCCGCCGCGGCCCCTGTGTGCAACAAGAAGATCGAAAGCTTTGACTTCGTCGTGGACTATTCCGGCTCCATGATGATGAACAACAAGGATCTCAAGCAGCCCAAGATGGAAGCGGCCAAAACCGCCCTCAAGCGCGTCAACGCCGCCATCCCGGCGCTGGATTACTACGGTGGTCTGCACACCATCAGCCCCAACGGCGCCATCATCGAACAGGGCCCCTGGAACCGCGCCGCCATGGACGCCGGCATCAGCCAGCTCAAGTCCGACTTCACCATCTTCGGCCGCATGACCAGCATGGGTGACGGCCTTCAGGTCTACACCCCGGCCTTCAACGCCATGAAGAAGCCCGGCGCCATCATCCTCGTGACCGACGGCGACAACAACCGCGGCGTGGACTTCGTGGAGATCGCCCGCCAGCTGTATGCCAGCCAGCGTGGCGTGACCCTGCACATCATCTCCTTTGCCGATACGCCCAACGGCGAAGCCAACATCAAGGCCCTGGCCGCTCTGAACCCCTCCACCGTCGTGGTGCGTGGCGAAGACCTCGTGAAGAGCGACGCCGCCGTGGAACGCTTCGTGCTGGCCGTCTTCTGCCAGGAAGAGACCGTCATCGTCCTGCGTGGCGTGAACTTCGCCTTTGATTCCTATGCCCTCGACAGCAAGGCCATGGGCATCCTCAACGAAGCCGCCGAGCTCATCAAGTCCTCGCCCAACAAGCGCGTGGTGCTGACCGGCTGGACCGACTACATGGGTACCGACGCCTACAACGCCAAGCTCTCTCAGAACCGCGCCAACTCCGTGAAGAGCTACCTGGCCAAGCAGGGCATTCCCGCCAGCCGCATGACCGCCATCGGCAAGGGCAAGTCCTACAAGTACGACAACAAGACCGAAGAAGGTCGCTACATGAACCGCCGCACCGAGCTTTCGTTCGAATAAAGCGGATCGCGTAGCCCATCAGTAAATCAGAGGACCCGGCGAAACTCGCCGGGTTCTCACATTCAGGAGTACCCATGAAAAGCATTCTGACCCCCCTTGCCCTTGTTCTCTGCCTTGCCTTGAGCGGTTGCGGCCTGTTTGGCGGCGACAGCGGCTCCACCGACCCTGTCGCCGTGGAGCAGAAAGACGAAGCTCCCCAGGCTGAACCCGCGGTGACGGAAAAAGCGGAGCCGGCGGCCAAGGCGGAAAAAGCCTCGACCGCCAGCCTCAGGGGTGAAGCCCGCATCCGTGCCGATCTCCAGGTGACCGGCCAGCAGCTCGTGGGCCGCGCCGCCCGTACGGTCATGCCCTCCAAGACCAGCCGCTCCGTACGCAAGGTCGGCAAGGAATATGTTGCCAACTACATCGAAGTGGACCAGAGCAGCGTTTCCACGGATATGCGCCCCGGCAGCAAGGGCCAGTATGTGGGCTTCATCCGCTACAGCGAATATGAGTACGAGTGCCGCGCCGCCACCCGCCAGGAAGCCCTTTCCACCAAGCAGTGCGAACGTATCCGCACCCGCAACCTCAACGAGCTCATCCGCTACGACGGCAAAAAGTGGCAGTTCTAGGACATTTTGCCCTTGAAAACGGGAGGAGGCGAGACGGCGGCACAACGCCGCCTGGGCCTGAAGGGAGCGGGAAAACCGCGCTTTTTCCGCGAAACGGCAGGCCGTATGGCTTGAAGTGCAACACGTTCCCAACGGAAAACGCTCCAGAACGAACGGCGCACTGACAGGCCGACGACGCCGGCCGGCGGTGGCAGGGCATGGCATCCGGCCGCGCCTTGTGCCCGCACGGCACACCGAACGAAAAACGGCAGAGAGCCTTTGCTCTCCGCCGTTTTTCGTCACCTGGAAGTGGACAAAAAAAGGGAAGGACCGCCACCGGCGCTCCTTCCCCACAGCCATCGATGCTTCGCCGCCTTCCCGTGCGCTCCCGTCACTGTTGGTGCGGGGCTTCGCCCGCAAACGCCGGGATTACCGGGAGGGCGGCCGCCTGAAGTTTCCGCCTGATGTTACCGGGCACGCCAAGGACATTGTACACACTCCGCGTACCGTTGAAGGCGGGGCCTCGCGGCCTGTCTCTTCTGCTACCCCAAAGCGCGCCGGGGAAAGACTGGAGGATTTGGGAGGAAGGGAGCGCCCGGATGGCTGCCCGCAGGGCCGTGTCTGTCAGGTGGCGGCAGGGGCCTTACGGGCATCGACGGAAGAACGAGGGGTCTCCCTTCCCCCAAAAACGGCGGTGAAGAGTGATAACAGGCTTAGTGACTGGATTCCCGTTCTTCCTGGCAGCTCAGGCACAGCCCCACTCCGGGCAGGGCCTCGAGCCGCTTGGCCGGGATGGGTTCGCCGCATTCCCGGCAGCAGGGGACACCGTCTATCCATTCCGGGCCGCCACGGTCCATCTGGGAGCGGGCGCGCAGCAGGGCGGATTCCCTGTCCAGTCGTTCCAGTTCCGTGGCCTGATCAAAAACATCCATGCTTTTCTCCTTGGCAAAGGAAGCGGCAACCTTGCCGCAGCAAGGTTGCCGTATGAGTGATGTCGTCGTGTAGCACACAGCCGGTCGGCTGTAAACCGAAAAGGTCTAGCGGCCCTGCAGAATGTCTTCCAGCGTGGCGAGGAAGGCTTCAAGATCCGCCTTGTCCACCGTGAGCGGCGGCAGCAGGCGCAGGGTGACGCCGTGGCTCAGATTGCAGATGAAACCGCGCCGGATGAGTTCCTTCCAGACGTCGGTTCCGTCTTCGCACAGCTCGATGCCGATCATCAGACCGAGCCCGCGCACTTCGCGGATCTTGCCGGGCACGCGCTGCATGAGGGCTTCGGCCGCCGCCCGCACTTCCGCGCCAAGGCGTCCCGCCCGTTCCACAAGGCCGTCGCGCTCCATGATCTCGATGGTCCTGGCCGCCACGGCGGAGACCAGCGCGCCACCGCCGAAGGTGGTGGCATGGCTGCCCGCCACAAAGCCCCGGGCCGCCTCATTGGTGGCCAGCATGGCCCCCATAGGCAGGCCGTTGGCCAGCGACTTGGCAACGCTGATGGCGTCGGGGCGAATGTCGTAGTTCTGGAAGGCCCAGAACTTGCCGGTACGGCCCATGCCGGCCTGCACCTCATCGCAGAGCAGCAGGATGTCCTTCTTGCGGCACAGGGCTTCGACGCCCTTGAGGTAGTCCGCGGGCAGCGGCAGCACGCCGCCCTCGCCCTGTACGCATTCCAGCAGCACGGCGGCGGTCTTGTCGCTGATGGCCGCCTCCAGCGCCGCCAGATCCCCGGCGGGGACCTGCCGGAAGCCCTCGGGCAGCGGGGTGAAGCCGTCGCTCAGGCTTTCCCGGCCGGTGGCCGCCAGCGCGCCAAGGGTGCGCCCGTGGAAGCAGTTGCCGAGCGTGATGATCTCATACGCATCGCGTTTCTTGACGCTGCGCATATAGCGGCGGGCCAGCTTGATGCACGCCTCGTTGGCCTCGGCCCCGGAGTTGCAGAAAAAGGCCTTTTCGTGGTGCGTGGTGGCAAGCAGCTTCTCGGCCAGGGCAAGCTGCTCCTCCTGATAGAAAAGGTTGCTCACATGCCAGAGTTTGTGGCTCTGGGCCGCCAGCGCGTCGCAGATCTCGTCGTTGCAGTGCCCCAGCCCCACCACGGCGATACCGGCCAGCAGATCCACATATTCCTTGCCGTCCACATCCCAGAGGCGCGATCCCTTCCCGCGCACGATGGCCAGCGGGTAACGGCTGTAGGAACGGCAGAGCAGCTCTTCTTCACGGGCAACAACGGCATCATAGGCTTCCGACATGACACTTTTCCTCACGGGGCCGCAAGGCGGCGCTAAATTGTTCCGGCGATCCCGGCGGATGGCCACTGACGGGGCGTCAGCCCCCGCACCACGGAACGCCACTGAAAAAATTCCATGCGACCACACGCCTCTCCCCTTTTCCGTCGTTCAGCGGGCCGTGTGGGCGCACGGCATGGGCGTGGCGCGCTTGCCGCGCTATCGTCCGGTATGTCCGAAACCGCCGCTGCCGCGCTCGGTATCTTCAAGCCTTTCCACCACTTCCCACATGGGGCGGATGACGGGCTGGAACACGAGCTGGGCCATGCGCTCCCCCCGCCGCAGGACGCGTTCCTCACCGGAGGTATTGAGCAGCATGACGAGGATCTCTCCCGTATAGTCCGGGTCGATGAGGCCGACGCCCTGGGCAACGGTCAGCCCCTCGCGCGCGCCGAGCCCGCTGCGGGAATACAGAAAACCCGCCAGATCCGCCCGCACAGGCTGCACGCTGATGCCCGACGGCACGCAGACGCGCGCTCCGGGGGCTATGCGGATCTCGGGCGCATCCAGGCAGGCGCGCAGATCGAAGCCGGCGGACAGCCGGGTGGCCGGCACCAGCGCGCCGGCATAGAGCCCTTCGGCATCGGGACGGACGAAGGCAAGGCGAACAGGGCAGGAGGCGGAAAGAAAAGGTTCTGACATGGAAAGGATCGTCTACTCGTGGCGGAGGTTGCGCTCCTCACGCGCGGGCAGGAGGAGCGGGACGGGCGATAGCATGCCAAACTTGCGCCCGCAGGTCGAGAGGGGAAATCACGGCAAACAAAAAAAACGTCGTCTCCCGGCTGTCCGCCCGCCGTTTCGCTCACAGCCTCTCAGTCCGCCGGGCGGTCCAGCACCCGCAGGGAAATGGCTTCCGCCATATGCTCCCCGCGCAGCCCGGGGCTGTCGTCCAGGTCGGCGATGGTGCGGGCCAGCCGCAAAATGCGGGTATAGGCCCGGGCCGACAGGCCGAGGCCGCGCACCGCCGCCCGCAACAGGGCATCCCCCTCGGCATCCGGCGCGCAGTGCCGCTCCAGCAGCGCGCCGGAAAGTCCGGCATTGCAGCGCACTGGCGTTCCCGCAAAGCGGGCCTGCTGGCGCTGCCGGGCCGCGCTCACACGCTGCGCCATGTCGGCCGAGCTTTCCCCCGGCTGCTCGCTGCGCAAATCCTCATACGGCACGGCGGGCACTTCCACATGGACGTCGATGCGGTCCAGCAGCGGCCCGGAAAGCCGGGCACGATACCGCGCCCGCTGCTCGGGACGGCAGGTGCAGGCATGGCGCGGGTCGCCGTGGTAGCCGCAGGGACAGGGATTCATGGCCGCCACCAGCATGCAGTCGGCGGGAAAGGTCACGCTCTGGCTGGCGCGGGCGATGCTCACCACGCCATCCTCCAGCGGCTGTCGCAGGGCCTCGAGCACCGCCTTGCCGTATTCCGGCAGTTCGTCCAGAAACAGCACTCCCCGATGCGCCAGAGAGACCTCGCCGGGCCGGGGATGGCTGCCGCCGCCCACCAGCGCCGCTTCCGACACCGTATGGTGCGGCGACCGAAACGGCCGCGTACGCACAAGCCCGCCCCCGTCCCGCAGACGCCCGGCCACGCTGTAGATGGTGGTGACCTCCAGCGCCTCCTCGAAGGAAAGGGGCGGCAGGATGGAAGGCAGACGCTGGGCCAGCATGGTTTTGCCGCTGCCGGGCGGACCGATCATAAGCAGATTGTGTCCGCCGGCCGCCGCCACCTCCAGCGCCCGTTTTGCCGCCTGCTGTCCCTTGACCTCGGCGTAATCCCCGCCGGACGGATCGCCGCCGGCCGCCGCATCCGTTCCCGGCGTCAGGGGCTCCAGCCGTGCCTCGCCCTGCAGGAAGGCCACGCATTCGGCCAGCGTGCGCGGGGCGTACACGTCCATCCCCCGCACCACGGCCGCCTCCTGCCCGTTGGCCGGCGGCACGATGCAGCGCCGCGCGCCCATGCGGCGGGCAAGGATGGCCAGCGGCAAGATGCCGGAAACCGGCCGCACCGCCCCGGAAAGGGAAAGCTCCCCGGCGATGACGGCATCCGCCAGACAATCCGGCGGCAATTGCCCCGCGGCCATGAGCAGCCCCAGCGCCAGCGGCAGATCATAGGCCGTGCCGCTCTTGCGCCGCCCCGCCGGCGCCAGGTTGACGGTGATGCGCGCCGGCGGCAGTCGAAACTGTCCGGCCCGCAGGGCGGCAAACACCCTGTCCCGGGCCTCGCGCACCGCCGCCTCGGCCAGGCCGACCAGAGAAAAGGCGGGCAGGCCCTGCCGGACCAGCTCCACTTCCACGTCAACGGGATAGGCGTCCACCCCTTCCCATCCGGCGCTGTTCAGGCGAATGACCATGCTGTCCGTCCTTGTCGCGCAAAAAGGGCATGACCCGCGCCATGCCCTTTTTGCCGTTCGTCTATTCGATGAGCTTGCCCAGCCGTCCGAAGCGGACGGACTGCATGAGGCCGTCCGCCTCCGAATCCCAGGACCAGTAGATGCGCCAGGCCCGGGCGCGGATGGCCTCACGTGCGACAAAACCCCAGAACCGCGAATCCTGCGAGTTGTCGCGGTTGTCGCCCATCATAAAGTAATGCCCTCCGGGCACGGTCACGGGGCCGTAGTTGTCCCGCACGCCCATGATGTTGTCGGGGTCGGTGAAGCGGATGAAGCTTTCACGCACCGGCTCGTTGTTGCGGTAAAGCTGCTTGTTGCGTACCTCGATGACGTCCCCGGGGACGCCCACGACGCGCTTGATGAAGTCGATGGAAGGATCCTTGGGATAGGCGAAGATGACGATATCCCCCCGCTGCGGATCGCGCCCGTCATAGATGGAGATGTCCGTAAAGGGAATCTTGAGACCGTAGGTGAACTTGTCCCCCAGCAGATAATCGCCCACGAGAAGGGTATTCATCATGGATTCCGAAGGGATCTTGAAGGACTGCACCACAAAGGTACGGATGACCAGCGCCAGCAGGAGCGCAAGAACCAGCGCTTCGGCATACTCGCGCACCAGGGATTTTTTGCGGCGGCGGCCGCCGCCCAGAATCTCGCTCATAACACACCTTTCCGCCCTGCCGCAGGCGGAATGTTCACAGGTTCACGGGAAAGGACAGGCTCCGGCGTCTACTTCCAGAACTTGTCCACATAGCCCATTGCCAGCACAAAGACGATGAGACAGGGCAGGACATAGGTCAGGTAGCCGCGCAGCCAGCGCGGGAACTTCAGGCCCTCGCCCATGTCCACCTCGGCGATGAAGTTGTCCCAGCCCCAGGCGCGGCGCATGGTGCAGAACAGCAGGAAGATCAGCCCGCCCAGCGGGAGGATGTTATTGCTGATGAGGAAGTCCTCCAGATCGAGCACGGAGCTCCCCGCGCCCAGCGGCTGAAAGTCGGCCAGCAGATTGAAGCCCAGCGCGCAGGGCAGGGAAAGCACCCAGAGGCCGACCAAGTGCAGCACCGTGCCGCGCCGCCGCGGGATGCCCCAGACGTCCGCCGTATAGGAAATGATGTTCTCGAACACGGCGATGACCGTGGACAGGGCCGCAAAACTCATAAAGACAAAGAAGAGCGCGCCCCAGATGTGGCCGCCCTCCATGCTGTTGAAGATGTTGGGCAGCGTCACGAAGACGAGGCCCGGCCCGGCGTCGGGCTTGACGCCGAAGGCGAAGCAGGCCGGGAAGATGATGAGACCGGCCATGATGGCCACAAAGGTGTCCAGTCCCACGATCCACACGGCCTCGCCGGTAAGGGAACGGTCCTTCGGCTGATAGCTGCCGAAGATGCACATGGCCCCGATGCCCACGGACAGCGTGAAGAAGGCCTGGTTCATGGCCGCGTTGATGACGGCGAACAGCCCGGTTTGCCCGATCTTGGCGGCATCCGGGGCGAGATAGAAAGCGATGCCCTCCCCCGCGCCCGGCAGGGTGACGGAACGCAGCACCAGCGCCACCAGGATGAGCAGCAGGCCCAGCATCATTATCTTGACCACCCGCTCCACGCCCTTCTGTACGCCCAGGGCGCAGACGCCGCAGCCGATGAGCACCACCAGCGTCATGCCGATGATCTGCACGCCGGGCTTGCCGAGGGTCGCGCCGAAAAAGGCCCCCACCGCCTCGGGTGCCAGCCCGCTCAGCTCGCCGGAGGCCATATACCAGCAGTAGGCCAGTATCCAGCCCGTCACCGTGGTATAGAACATCATAAGCAGATAGCTGCCCACCAAGGCGAACCAGCCGCAGTGATGCCACCGGCTGCCGCGAGGCTCCAGCAGACGGAAGGCAAGACCCATGTTGCGCCGGGCCGCGCGCCCCACGGCGAACTCCATGATCATGGTCGGCATCACCGCCATGAGGCAGAGCAGGTAGATGCCCACGAAGATGGCCCCGCCGTACGCTCCCGTGATGTAGGGAAAACGCCAGACATTGCCGAGACCGATGGCGCAGCCGGCCGACAGCAGCAGAAAGCCCAGACGGCTGCCCAGCATTTCACGTTGCGCGTGTTCAGACATGAGCGGTTCCTCTTGCGGACGAAATCCCGCGCAGGCATCTCATGGCCGTGCGCAGCCGCTTACCATAGCCCAGTCCGGCCCATGACGCAATGGCGGTGCACCTGTCCGCCGCGCCGGCGCCGGACGGCGGAGTCAGCGCAGCAGCTTTTCCAGGCGCTCCACATATCCCATGACAAAGATGAACAAAATCAGGCAGGGAAGCACATACTGCAAATAGATCCGCAGCCACGACGGAAAGCGCAGCCCCTGCCCGGCATTGGCCTCGGCAAGAAAATTTTGCCAGCCCCAGCCGCGGCGGGTGGTGCAGAAGAAAAGGAAGAGCAGCGTCCCCGCGAACAGCAGATTGTTGCTGATGAGGAAATCTTCAAGATCCAGCACGCTGCTGCCCGGCCCCAGCGGCTGGAAGCCGGCAAGCACATTGAAGCCCAGGCCGCAGGGCAGGGAGCAGAGCCAGAGGCCGAAAAGATGCAGCAGTGTGGCCCGGCCGCGCGACATGCCCCAGACGTCCACGCTGTAGGAGATGATGTTCTCAAACACGGCGATGACCGTGGACAGGGCCGCAAAGCCCATGAAGATGAAGAAGAGTGTCCCCCAGATCAGGCCGCCCTGCATGCTGTTGAAGATGTTGGGCAGCGTCACGAAAACGAGGCCCGGCCCGGCGTCGGGAGCGACGCCGAAGGCGAAGCAGGCCGGAAAGATGATCAGCCCGGCCATGAGCGCCACAAAGGTATCCAGTCCCACGATGAGGGCCGCCTCGCCGGTGAGCGAGCGATCCTTCGGCTGATAGCTGCCGAAAATGGTCATGGAACCTATCCCCACCGAGATGGTGAAGAAGGCCTGCTTGATGGCTTCGTTGATGGCGGTGAACAGTCCGGCCTCCCGCAGGCGCGCCACGTCGGGAGCCAGATAGAAGGTTATGCCCTCCCCCGCTCCCGGCAGGGTCACGGCCCGCAGCACCAGCAGCACGAGGATGAGCAGCAGGCCCAGCATCATGGCCTTGACCACCCGCTCCACGCCCCGCCGCACGCCAAGAGCGCAGATCAGGCAGCCCAGACCGACCACCACGCTCATGGACAACACATGCACCGAGGGCGTGGCCAGCATCCGCCCGAAAAAGGCCCCCACCCCCGCGGGGTCGCGCCCCGCCAGCGCCCCGGAGGCCATATACCAGCAATAGGCCAGCAGCCAGCCCGTCACCGTGGTATAGAACATCATAAGCAGATAGCTGCCCACCAGCGCGAACCAGCCGCAACGGTGCCAGTGCGTGCCCGCCGGTTCCAGCACCCGCAGGGCCCGCCCCATGTTGCAGCGGGCCGCCCGGCCCACGGCAAGCTCCATCACCAGGATGGGCGCCACGGCCAGCAGGCAGAGCAGATAGATCCCCACCAGCGCCGCCCCGCCGTAAGCCCCGGCGATATAAGGAAAACGCCAGACATTGCCCAGACCGATGGCGCAACCCGCCGACAGCAGCAAAAAGCCCAGACGACTGCCCAGCATCTCGCGCGGCGCGCTCATGCTTCGGCCCCCTGACCGTCAGCGCGCCGCCGCAGGGCCGCCGCCTCACGCGCGGCCTCCACCACAAGGCCCTCCCAGTCCACATCGACCAGACGCCCCTCCTCCAGCAGCACGCGACCGCCCACAAGGGTATGACTGACCTGCTCCGCCGTGGCCGTGCGCACCACCTGCGCGATGAGCGCTTCGGGCGTGAGGGTCGCCGCGCCCTCCAGCCGCAGCACGGTGATGTCCGCCTTGCGCCCCGGCATGAGCGAGCCGATCTCGCTGGCCATGCCCAGCGCCCGCGCCCCGCCAAGGGTCGCCATCTCCAGCACGGCGCGCGGCGACAGCGTGGCCGGGCCGCCCTCCCGCGTCTCCTGGAGCTCGATGGCCCGCCGCATGAGCGTGAACATGTCCAGATCGGGATTCCAGAGGGGATCCTGGCAGCCAAGGGCCACATTGACCCCGGCGGAGAGCATCTCCGGCAGGGACACGCGCCCCTCGCCGCACACGATGGTCTCGCCCGGGCAATGACAGATGCTGCCGCCGCTGCGCACCAGCAGGGGCAGGTCCTCGACGCGGCAGACGTCGCACTGCCCAAGCGCCGTGTCCGGCCCCACAAAACCGCTGTCCAGCAGGTAGCGCAAAGGCTCGACGCCGTAGCGTTCGGACAGTTCGCGCATGGCCTCCCTGTCCGGCGCGACGCCGACGGTCAGCAGCAGCCCCTGGCCGCGCGCCGTCTGGGCCGCCCCGTTCAGCAGCAGCCTGCTGCTCCACATGAGGCCCCGCAGGCTCACCGCGCAGCGCAGCCGTCCGCCATCGGCGTTGTGCCAGCGCCGGCACAAGAATTCCACGTCCTTGAGCTGCGCCTCAGCCGTCCCGTAAAGGGCCCTGGGCAAGCCCTCTTCTCCCCTGTCGGCCAGCGCCTTGCCGAATGCGCCGCGCAGGCCCATTCCGTCGGCCGCCTGAAAAAGCATCTCCGCCTGTGTGCCGTCGCCCATATCCAGCACGCAGGTCGTGCCGCCGCGCAGCAGCTCGGCCACCCCCAGCGCCGCGGCGGAAAAGGCCGAGGCCCTGTCGTGCGCCGCTTCCAGTCCGGCCAGCCGCTGCCGCCTGTTCGGCGACGCCGGCTCTTCGGGACGGCGGAAAAAGGTCAGACCCAGCCGCGTACGGCACTGCACGAAACCGGGCAGGACCACCGCGCCCGTGACGTCCAGGACGCGCCGGGCCTTCTGCCGCGTCGCGCTCTCCACGGCGGCGATGCGTCCGCCGCTGATGACCAGATCCGCCTGACGCACGGACCGCTGGGGGTCCATGCAGATCAGTGTCCCTCCCTTCAGGATGAGATCGGCTTCCATATCACAGGCTCCGCAGGATGAAGTTGGCGGCAAAGCAGACGGCCACAATGTACATGACGGGGCTGACCTCACGCCACCGTCCGCACAAAAGACGCAGGGCCACGAAACTGATGAAGCCGAAGCCGAAGCCCGTGGCGATGTTGAAGGTGAGCGGCATGAGGATGATGGTCAGGAAGGCGGGCAGCGCCACCGAAAAATCCCGGAAGCGGATGTGTACCACATCCTGCATCATCAGGGCCCCCACGATGATGAGCACCGGCGCCGTGGCGTACGAAGGCACCGCCGCCACCAGCGGCGCAAAGAAAAGCGTCAGCGCGAACAGGCCCGCTATGACCACGGCGGTCAGGCCCGTACGGCCGCCCTGGGCCACGCCTGTCGCGCATTCCAGATAGCTGGTGGCCGTGGTGGCCCCCAGCACGGCGCTGGTCATGGTGCCGATGGAGTCGGTGATGAGCGCGCGGTCCAGATTGTCGATGCGGCCGTCCTCCCGCATGAAGCCCGCCTTGCGGGCAAGCCCCATGAGCACGCCCATGTTGTCGAACATGTCCACCATGGTCAGGGTGAAGATGATGGAAAACAGCCCGTGGTGCAGCGCGCCCGCGATGTCCATCTGGCCGAAGGTCTCCGTGGGCAGCGGGATAGCGAAGCTCACGAGATCGCCTTCCGGCAGCCGCGTCACCCCGCTCAGCACGCCCGCCAGCGTGATGCCCACGATGCCGATGAGCAGCGCCCCCGGCACGTTGCGCGCCATGAGCGCCCCGATGAGAAAGAGCCCCCCCACGGCCAGCAGGGGCGAGGCCTCGGTCAGATGGCCCAGCGCCACAAAGGTGGAGGCATCGGCCACCACCAGCCCGCAATTCTTCATGCCGATGAAGGCGATGAACGCGCCGACACCCACCACGATGGCGTACTTGAGGTCCATCGGCACGGCGTCGATGATCATTTGTCGTACCCGGGTCACGGTCAGCAGCAGGAAGACGATGCCGGAAATGAAGACCGCGCCGAGCCCCGTTTGCCAGGTATAGCCCGCGGGCCCGCAGACATAGTAGGCGAAAAAGGCCGTGATGCCGAGTCCGGGAGCCACCCCCACGGGAAAGCGCGCCCAGAGCCCCATGATGAGGGTGATGAGAACGGTCACCCAGATGGTGGACGCCACGACCGACTCCCGCGGCATGCCCGCATCCGCCAGCATGCCCGGCACGACGAAGATCAGGTAGCACATGGACATGAAACTGGTCAGACCGGCCAGGCATTCCTGTCGAACGCTGGTCCCGTGGGCCGAAAGACGAAAAAGGCGCTCCATCATGACCATACGCTCCTTGCCGGATACGCTCCCCGGGCGAGCGTGCCGGAGCCATCCGTGGGTTTATCGAAGATATTCCGCTCTCCCGCGGCCGTCCCGCGGCAGGCCGACGCACCCGCCCGCGCCGCCGCACCGGCATGGCTCCCGGCAAGATCCGCTCTCCCGTGGCCCGCAGAGCCTGTTGATACGCTTCGTTGTCTGGGGGGAAGGGGACCCCCTTCCCCCGAACAGTCAGCGAGTAGTGGTGACAGACCCTAGTTCAAAAAGGCCTTCATCCCCGTGAAGATCACCTGCGCGGCGATGGCCGCCAGCAAAAGGCCGGTCAGCTTGGCCAGCACGGCGATGCCGGTCTTGTGCAGCACGCGTTCCACGCTGTGGGACATGAGCAGCATGAGGAAGATCCCCAGCGCGGCCAGAAAAAGGGAGATCACGCCCACCAGTATCTCGCGCAGCGTGCTGGCCGACGCGCCGATGACCATGATGGCGCCGATGGAGGCCGGCCCCATGCACAGCGGGATGGCCAGCGGCACGACGCTGATGTCCCCCTCCTTCTGGGTATGATCCTTATCCTTTTCCTCACCCATGAGCGAAACGGCCGTCAGGAAGAGCAGCACGCCCGAGCCGATGCGGAAGGCATCCAGCGTGAACCCGAAAAGCGCGAAGATGTGCGCCCCGAACAGATAGAGCACCAGACCGATGATGAAGGCCGCCGAGGACGTCTTGATGGCCGTGGCCGTCTTGCGGCGTCTGTCGTAATCCCTGGTGCCGCTGATGAAGGCGCTGAGCACGGCGGGCGGCGTCATCATGGCGTAGATCTTGATTGTGGTGCTGACGACTTCGCTGATGATGTTCTGATCCATGAATCTGAAACCCTTGTTGACAAAAAGACTGTTCCTGCTGACCGGCTGTGCGGACCGCAAGGCGACACCGGCCGCCACCGGAAGCGCTGCGCCGGGCCCATGCGGCCCGCATGGCGTCGCCTTTCGCCTGTTTGCCTTCCGGTGAGGCGCGTTATACGCGCCCTCGTGCCGTCTGCCAAGTCAAATATGGTCAGTCGCCGCCGCCGGAAAGCCACATGCCGTGCCGCGCGGGCGTCTCTTCCTCATGGCCGTCGGCAGGCAGGCGGTTGCCGCGCAGCCAGACCATGCGCGGCCAGCCGCGCACGCTCATCCCCTCAAAGGGGGTGTAGTCTCCCTGATGCAGGCGTCGGGCCGTGAGCAGGCGCTCGTCCGCCGGGTCCAGCAGGCAGATGTCCGCGTCAAAACCGGGAAGCAGATCCCCCTTGCGCTCCCCCACCCCCAGCACCCGGGCGGGTTCGCTGCACAAACACTGGACAAGGCGGGGCAGGGTCAGCCTGCCCTTGAGCACCCCTTCGGAGAACAGCAGCGGCAAGCGCGTCTCCACCCCCGGGATGCCTGCCGGACAGGCAAAGGCATCGGCCGAGCCGGCTTCCCACTTGGCGGCAAAAGTCGTATCGTGATGGTCGGACGCCACGGCATCCAGCAGGCCGTCGCTCAGCGCGTCCCAGAGGCGGGCAGCCTGCCCCGCCGCGCGCAGCGGCGGACGCATGGCGTACTTCAGCCCTTCGGCCGCGCCTTCCTCATAGGCCGTCTCGTCAAGCAGCAGATACTGAGGGCTCGTGGCCGCCCACACGGGCTGCCGCCGCTCCCGCGCCTGCCGCACCGCCTCCAGCGCGCCGTGCGTGGACAGGGGCAACAGCCCCAGACGGCATCCCGCCGCCCGGGCCAGCGACACCGCCAGACGCGCGGCCTCCTCTTCCACATATCCCGGCGAGGCCGCCGGCCAGTGACGTACCGCCGTGCTGCCCGCCGCCCGCAGCTCATCTTCCAGAAAACGGCAAACGCCGGGCAGCTCGGGACGCGCCAGGACGACCGTCCCCGCGCTCGCCGCCGCGTGCAGCTCGCCGACGACGGCCCCTGCCGCTTCCAGCCGCCTCTCCCCCAGCAGGCGGGGCGCCGTCCCCCCCGCCGCGTCCGAGGTCAGCGGAGCAAGGCGCACCACATCCACCGGCAGCGCGACCGACGCTACGTCCCCCCCGTCGGCGACGGCCACCCAGCCATGACAGGTCGTCCCGCCCCGTGCCGCCGCTTCGCCGGTCTTTTCCAGTCGTTCCGGCAGGCAGTGCACCAGCACATCCACGGCCCCGGGCAGCACATAGCAGCCGGACGCATCCACCGTTTCCGCCCCATCGACGGGCAGACGGTCGCTCATCTCCAGAATCCTGCCGTTTTCAAAGGAAATATCCGCGGCAAAAACGCCATCCGGGCGCACCACGACGCCGCCCTGAAGCACGGTCTTCACATTTGCCTCCCCGTGTGGAGCATGGTTGACACCTTGTTGTTTCCGGCCCGTCCCCCGCCAGGACGCTCCCGCCGCCGGACTGGCCCGGGGGCTGTCGACGCCGTCCCCTTCTCCCCGGGCCCCCATTTCTTCCCCGGCGCGCTTTGCCGGGCAAGCGGCAGGGATGCGGACGATCCCGCCCCCCCGGAAGCACGCGGAGCGTGTACAGCCTGCTTAGCTTGTCTGGTGAAATTATGAATACACTTTTGCTGCACGTCCTAGCGCGGTCCCTGACCGACGCTGACGCCGCCCTGCATCTGGCCTCTGGCCGACACCTTGACGCCGCAGCCGCCCGCCAGCATGAGCAGGCAGCACACGGCAATGATGGCGTAGCGCATCGCTTCCTCCATCCTTCCTGCGCCAGTCCCCCGGCGGCCGCCCCTACGACGGCCGCTCCTGGGCGATCTTGGCCCCGGCGGGCACATCGCCGGTGATCCAGACATTGCCGCCGATGATGGCCCCTCGCCCCACGGTCACCCGGCCGAGGATGGTGGCCCCGGCATAGACGGTCACGTTGTCTTCGAGGATGGGGTGACGGGCGATGCCCTTGGTCAGCGTGCCGTCCTCATTCTTGGGGAAGGAGAGCGCCCCCAGCGTCACGCCCTGATACAGGCGGCAGCTGCGCCCGATGATGCAGGTCTCGCCGATGACCACCCCGGTGCCGTGATCGATGAAGAAATCCTCGCCGATGGTCGCCCCGGGATGGATGTCGATCCCTGTCTGGGAGTGCGCCATCTCGGAGATGATGCGCGGCACCAGCGGCACGCGCAGGGCATAGAGCTCATGCGCGATGCGGTGATGCAACATGGTGTGCATGGACGGATAACAGAAGATGGCCTCCCCGGGGCTGGTGGCCGCCGGGTCGCCCTCATAGGCGGCCTGGGCGTCCCCCGCCAGCAGGGAGCGGATATGCGGCAGCCTGTCCATGAAGGCCAGCGCCAGTTCGTGGCTGTCTTCGCGGCACTGCTCGCAGGTCCCCGGCGTTCCGTCGCAGGAGAAGCATTTGCCGCAGAGAATCTGCCCGCCCAGCAGGCGATATATGCTGTCCAGATTGGCCGACAGGTGATAGCGCAGGCTTTCCCGCACCGGCTCCACCCCGAAGTAGCCGGGAAAGAGCGCGGCGCTCAGACGGTCCATGATCTCCCGCAGGGTCGGCAGGGACGGCATGGACGCCCCCTTGGCCGGACAATGCCAGACCCGGGAGAGGGAATCCTCGTGGCAGAGCCGCTCCGCCACCCTGTCGAGGCGCCGCATGGCCGGCGTCTGCAATTTGGGATGTTCGTTCATGGGGTATCCTTTTTTTCGGCCAGTGTACACGGCTGCGCCCCGTCCCGCAATCGTGCGCTGCTCCCGGCTCCCGGCGGGTGGAAAAAGAGCTTGTGCCGTCTGCCGAAAAAACGTAGCATACCGCTCTACAAAAATTATTTCGTCAACGGTCATCCGTTGCGAGAGGAGAATCTACATGCGTATTCGTTTTATGGCGGTTCCGCTCCTGCTGCTGAGCCTGCTGTGCGCCGCCTGCCAGCAGGGCGAGGAAAAGGCCTCCGGCCCCAGCATCGCCGTTGTGGATATCGTGCGCGTCATGCGCGACAGCGAAGCCGGCAAGGCGGGCATCAAATATCTGGAAGATCTTCAGGCCGGCATCCAGAAGCAGCTCGACGACATTCAGAACAAGCTGGAAAAGGAGCCTGAAAACGAGCAGCTGCAAAAACAGTTGCAGACGGTGTACATGAACGCGCAGCAGCAGATGGGCGAAGAACAGCAGAACGTGCTTTCCCAGCTGCAGAACGTCACCAAGCGCGTCATGGACGAGTTCCGCAAGGCCAGGGGGTACGATGTGCTGTTCAGCGCCGAGACCCTTTCGTCCTATGATGCCAAGCTGGACGTGACCAACGATCTGCTGGTGGAAATGAACAAGCAGAAGGTCAATTTCGTGCCGCTGAACAGCCCCGCCGACGAGGCTCCCAAGGCTGACGAGCCCGCCGCCGGCAAGGATGACGCATCCAAGAAGGATGCCGCGCCTGCCGCCCCGGCCGGCAAGAAGGCCGAGTAGCGGACACGCTCACGCGTCGTTCCCCTTTCCGTCACATGGCCCCGCCTTGGCGGGGCTTTTTTTGTCCGCGGCGTCGTCCGGGGCGCTCTCGCGCAGGTCGCCTCTCCCTTGACGACGGCGGGCGCATGGGGCAGGCTGATGTCTTCGAGGAATGCCATGCGAAAACTCTGTCTTCCCCTTCTGGCGATCTGTCTTCTGCTCCCCGCCTGCTCCGGCGACGCCGGCAAGGACAAGGCGAACCAGGCGGCCCCGGTGCACGTCCGGCCCGTGGAGCGCCGGAGCCTGCCCCGCCTCCTGCATGTGGTGGGCAACGTCAAGGCCTCGGCCAGCGTGGCCGTCACCCCGCGCGTCACCGGCGAGATCCGCGAAGTCCACTTCACCGAGGGGCAGGACGTCAAGGCCGGCGATCCGCTCATCACCATCGACACCCGTCCCTTTGAAGCCGTCCTGCGCGAAAAGCGCGGTCTGCTGGCCAAGTCGCAGGCGCAGTTGAACAAGGCGCTCGACGATCGCGGCCGCTACGGCAAGCTGGTGGGCGGCGGCTATGTGAGCCGGGAATCCTACGAGCAGACGGCCACCGAGGCCGCCGCGCTCAAGGCCACCGTGCAGTCGGACAAGGCGGCCGTGGAGAGCGCGGAACTCGACCTTTCCTACTGCCGGGTAACGGCTCCCATCAGCGGGCGTGTGGGCGCGCTTGCCGTGGACAAGGGCAACATGGTGCAGGGCAACGCCTCGACCCCCGTGGTCACCATCGACACGCTCTCGCCCATCTATGTCACCTTTTCCGTGCCGGAGGTGCATCTTTCCGTCATCCTCGACCGCATGCGTCAGGGGCCCGTCCACTTCACCGCCACGCCCACGGGCGGCAAGGCCGAACGCGGTCTGCTGACGCTCGTGGACAATGAGGTGGATACCCGTACCGGCACCATCCGCCTGCGCGGAACCTTCACCAATGAGGACCGCAGCCTCTGGCCCGGCCAGTTCGTCACCGTGGATCTGCCGCTGGGCCGGGCGGACAATGCGCTCACTGTTCCGACGACGGCCGTCCAGTCCGGCCGTGACGGCGCTTACCTCTATCTTGCCGGGCCCGATGATACCGCCGTGCTGCGCAAGGTGCGCGTCCTTTTTGAACACGAGGGCAACAGCGTGGTAGAGGGGGATCTCAACGAGGGCGACCGGGTGGTCGTGGAAGGTGTGGTGCGGCTGGCGCCGGGCCTGCCCCTCAAGGTGCTGGAAGAGTGATTTTTTCGTGGGTGGGAAGGTCACCTTCACTCACAAAGGGGACCTTCCCACCACACCCTCCATCCCCCCCAAAGCGTTACTTATCCAGCCCCAGGGCGTCGCGTCCTTCAGGGCGTCGTCCGACTCCGCTCCAGCCGGACGCCGTACAAAACGACACATCGGACGATCGCCGCCCTGCCCGAACCACGCGCAAAAAGCGTGTTTTTTCGCGCAACGACAGGCCGCAGGGTTGGGAACGCGAAACATTTCACGCGCGAGAAGCTCTCCTGTCCCAGGCCTGGATGGCATCGCCAGCCAGCGGCAAAAAGAAGAAAGGACAAGGCCCGGCAGGTCCTGCCGGGGGACGGAACAGCGGCGCGACGCCCTGCCGCGGCACGGCGACCGCGCAGCGACCCGGTGAAGTTTTTGGGAAGGGAGGGGGTCGGGGAGGAAAACCTTTTGTTCACAAAAGGTTCCCCTCTCCGAAAAAGATCGCTTCCCGGCTAGCTGCCGGCTTTTTCGGGGCTGCCTTTCTTCATAAAGATCTGACCGTCGATGATGCCGCCCTCTTCCGTCAGCAGACAGGGCGTATGCAGCGTGCCGTCCAGCACGCCCGTGCTGTGCACCACCACTCGCCGCTTGGCCGTCACATCGCCGCGCATGGTGCCGGAGAGCATGAGCTCCCCGACCTGGAACGTGCCGGAGATCTGCGCGTCCTTGCCGACGATGAGCGTGCCGTCGCTGGTTATCTCGCCGGAAAATATGCCGTCGATGCGGACGGACCCCTGGAACGTCAGCTTGCCTTCGTAAACGGTCCCCGCGCCGAGGAACGCGTTGATTTCATCCTTGCCCACACTCAACCCCCATTTGACCATGACTTGTTATCCTTTGAACATGAATCGCCGCATGGACACGTTCAGCACGATGCCCAGCAGCGTGAAATTGACCACCGTGGCGCTGCCGCCATAGCTGATGAAGGGCAGCGGGATGCCCACCACGGGCATGAGCCCGATGACCATGCCCATATTGATGACGATCTGTGAAAAGAAATAAAAGAAAACCCCCACCACAAGCAAGCTGCCGAACCGGTCCTTGGCCTGCATGGCCGTGGAAAAGATGGACAGCAGAAAGAGCGAGAACAGGGTCACCAGCGCCACGCAGCCCACAAAGCCCCATTCCTCGCCAAAAACGGCCACCGCAAAGTCCGAATGCCGTTCCGGCAAAAAACGCAGCTTGCCGGCCGTGCCTTCGGTGAAGCCCTTGCCCCACATCTGCCCTGAACCGATGGCAATGAGCGACTGCAGGATATGATAGCCCGCGCCGCGCGGATCGGAACCGGGATCAAGAAAGGTCAGGATGCGCTGACGCTGATAATCGTGCATGACCACGAACCACATGAGCGCCGCCACGCAGGGCACGGCCAGCAGGCAGGTCTTGAGCACATAGCTCCGCAGCCCGTGGAAGAGGATCATGCCGCCCATGATGAGCAGCACCAGCGTGCCCGTGCCGAGGTCCGGCTGTTCCAGGATGAGCGCGCAGGGGATGAGCCCCACCAGCAGCACCTTGAAAAAGTCCTTCCAGCCCAGCGACCGGCTGTGCTGGGAAAGGATGCGCGCCGTCAGGACGAGCACCGCAAGCTTGGTGGGTTCCGACGGCTGGAGGTTCATAAAGCCCAGCGAGATCCAGCGGTTGGCCCCCATCGTGGTCACCCCGATGACCGGCACGAGAAGCAAAAGCCCCACGCAGGCAAGCCAGAAGGGCCAGGCAAGATTGCGGATCTGCCGGTAATCGAAGCACATGGCCACGATCATGCAGCCCAGCCCGCACAGCCCCCAGACAAGCTGCTTCTGGTAGAAGCTCGAAAAGGTCAGCCCGTCTTCCATGCGGATGGCGCTGGCGGAAAAAAGGTTGCCCACCCCGAGGAAGAACAGCAGGATGGTGCAGGCCAGCAGGCTCCAGTTGAGATGGCTGAGGAGACGCTTGTCCATACGACCCTCCTAGGGCTGTCCGGTAAGGGGGGCCGGCGGCGCGGACGGATCGATGACCCTGCCGCGGGGCGCGCCGCGCCCGGCCGGAAGAGACGGCGAAGATGGCGCGGACGCGCGGGGCACGAGCGCCGGTGTGGGCGCGCGTGTTTCCCGACGTCCTCCGCCGCCCCGCTGACGGCCTGCCGGCATCGGCTTGAGCAGGCCCGGCAGATCCGGCGGCGCCAGGACCGGGTTCTGCGGCACGCTCTCCTCGCCGTCGCTGGCGGCTATGACCTGCTGCACGCCCGTATCCGGGCCGAAAAGATGTTCATAGACTTTTTTTGCCACGGGCCCGGCCACGCTGGAACCGCCGCCGCCGTGCTCCACCATGACGATCACCACATAGGCCTTGCCGTTCTTGTAGCCCCAGGTGGCGATCCAGGCATGGTCGCGCTGGGCGTATTCCATTTCGGCCGAGCGCAGACGGCGGTCGCCGCTCATCTTGAGCTTGACCACCTGCGCCGTCCCCGTCTTGCCGCCCATGTCGGCATCCTTGCGGCCCACCACGCGGGCCGTGCCGCCGCCGGCCGTCTTGCGCATGGATTCCACGATGAAGCGCAGGGTCTCCAGCCTGCCGGGGATCTTTCCCCGCACTTCGCGCGGGGCGTCGTTGAGCAGCTGGGGCTTGAGCAGATCGCCCCCGTTGAGCAGCGCCGACACATAGACCGCCATCTGCACCGGCGTCACCAGGGTATAGCCCTGACCGATGGAGACGTTATAGGTCTCGCCGCGCACCCAGGGGGCCTTGAAGCGCCGCCGCTTCCATTCCCGCGAGGGCACGAGGCCGGAGCGCTCGTGCGGCAGGTCGATGCCTGTGGGCGAACCGAAGCCGCTGGCCTTGGCAAAGGCCTCCAGCTTGTCGATGCCCAGACGTTCGGCCATGATGTAGAAGTACACGTCGCAGGAATTGATGAGGGCGGACTCGAGGTTCATGCTGCCGTGCCCGCCGCGCCGCCAGCAGCGGAAGATCTGGTTGCCCAGCTTGACCTGTCCGGGGCAGAAGACGGTCTCATACCGGCTGATGCCGTTTTCCAGAAAGAACACGCCCATGAGCAGCTTCCACACCGAACCCGGCGGGTAGACGCTCTGGATGACGCGGTTTTGCAGCGGAAAGCGGTTGCTCGTACGCAGGGCGTCCCAGTCGCGCCGGGAGATGCCAGCGGCAAAAAGATTGTTGTCATAGGCCGGAGAGGTGACCAGCGCCCGCAGCTTGCCCGTATCCGGCTCCATGACCACCACGCAGCCCGCTTCGCCGGCCAGGGCGTTCCAGGCGGTCTCCTGCAGGTCCCGGTCCAGGGAGAGGCTGATCTCCTCGCCGCTGCGGGGCTCCTCACGCAGGGTCTTGCCCAGCATGCGACCGTGCGCGTCCACCTCCACGCCATAGAGGCCCTTGCGGCCGCGCAGACGCTGTTCCAGCTTGTATTCCAGCCCCTGCTTGCCCACCAGATCGCCCATAGCCAGATCGGGGTCCTTTTCCATCTCCTTTTCGTTGGCTTCGGCCACATAGCCGAGCACATGGGCAAAGAGATCCTTTTCCGGGTAGCTGCGCTTGCTGTGCACGGAGATCTCCAGGCCGGGCCAGTCGATGAGCTCGGCCTCAATGCGGGCCACCAGCTCGAAATCCATGTCCGTCACCATGAGCAGCGGCTCGAAGGACTTCACCTTGAAACGGTCGACCTGATACTTTTCCCAGACCTGCTCCAGCGGAATGCCCGTCCACTGGCTGATCTGGGCCAGGGTGGCCGGGATGTCCTGGCAGTCCTCGCGGATGAGCGCCAGCCCGCAGGCCGTGCGGTTGTCGGCCAGCACCTTGCCGCTGTCGTCCAGGATGCGGCCGCGCGGGGCGAAGATGCGCTCCTCCCGCAGACGGTTGGCCTGCGCCTGCCGCGAGAACTCCTCCCCCTTGTGCATCTGCAGATACCAGAAGCGGGAAACGAAGACGAAAAAAAAGATGGCCACCAGCCCCTGAAGCAGCAGGGCCCCGGTACGGGGCGGCTGGTATCCTTCATTGTCCACCTGCTGCGGCCCGAACCAGCGGGACCGCCGGGGCTTTTCCGGCTGTTGCAGCGAGGGACTGCGGGAGGTATCGGCGGCTTGGCTATTCTTCACGCGGCACTACCCAGCGGCGCAGACCGGCCAGCAGCCACCAGGCCACGGGCACATAGAGCGCCTGAATGAGACTCTTGTCCAAGGTTCCCTGTGCGTCGAAGCTGGGAACATCCTGCAGGGGCGCCATCAGCCAGGCAATGCCGAAATAGGCGGCGCCGAACCATGTGGAAAGCAGCAGGATAAAGAAAAAGTTGTTGACCTCGAACAGCCAGCGCCCCAGCTTGTAGAGCAGGATGAGCGCCGTGTACCAGGCCACGCTGCTGCCGAACAGCCCCGTGCCCATGCCCTCCTGAAGGAGGATGAAGGTCGGCAAAAGCCAGGCCAGATCCCGGTAATCCCTGTCTTCCAGCAGCAGGATGATCCCCACGGCAAAGGCGTCCAGGCCCGGCACGACGGCTTGCAGGGCGATGCCGGCCACGATGAAGGCCACCCACCAGAGGATATGGCGCAGCATCTTCATGGCAGCGGCTGGGCTGTGGCGGGCAGCGGCGGCCCCACGAATTCCGGTGGCGGCCCGCTGGGCAGACTGGGACGGACGATGCCCGTGGATTCCAGCAGGAGCACTTCCTCGAGATTGCGCAGATCCACCAGCGGCTGGGCCTTGATGGTCAGGAACTGGTTATAGTTGGAAGGCTCGGCGCTGATGACGCGGGCCACGGGGATGCCCTTGGGATATTTGCCGTCCAGCCCGGACGTGACGAGCACCTCGCCCGGACTGACCGGCGTGCCGAGCTGAGCAAAGCGCACCTCCAGATGCTGGTGCACCCCCTGCCCGGTCAGGATGCCGGACACCCGCCCTTCCTGCGAGAAAACGGCGATGCGGCTGCCGGGGTCGGTCAGCAGGAGCACCGTCGCCGAATGCGGGCTGGCGCGCAGCACCCGGCCCACCAGTCCGAGCTGGGTCACCACCGGCGTTCCTGGCCGCCCCCCGGTGCTGTAGCCCCGGTTGATGGTGATGCTGTCCAAAAGGCCGTTGGGGCCCATACGCCCGGCCAGCACCCGCGCGCCCACGGGCTTCCAGACCTCGTCCACCGGCAGTTCCAGCAGCTTGCGCAAACGGCGCAGCTCGGCCAGCTCTTCGCCCGTGGCCATCATGCGGGCTTCCAGTTCCTCCAGCCGGGCCTTGAGCTGCTGGTTCTCCTCACGCACGCCCACCAGATCGAAATAGTGATCCCAGGTATCGCCGACGGCGCTCTCCACGGCATGGACGAAGGAAAGCACCGTCCCCGTGACCTCCAGCCCCAGCACGCCGGCGAGATCGTCCAGGGCGCGCGTACGCTGATTCCAGGTGAACATGCCCAGAAAGAGGATCAGCAGCGTTCCCGCTATGAGAAGGAATCGGCGAAAGGTCACAGGCTGTTCCGTCGTGCGGCAGAGGGTCGGGCGGGCATTCCTGCCGGTCTTCTCCTTTTTCGAGACGCAAGGCCCTCCGTCGCATCCGTTATCGGCCGCGCGGAGGGCATGGGCATCTGAAGAAAAAGGACGCGTCGGCCGGGACCTCGCTTCCGCGGGCAGCGGATACCGCCGGCTGCCCGATCAGGAGCAAGACGCGCGGACAGCCGCCCGTCCGCATGCCGGTTAGTCGATGCACACTTCCTTGAGCACGCTCAGATTGTCCAGGGCCTTGCCGGTCCCCACCACCACGGTGGAGAGCGGATCGTCCACCACCGTAATGGGCAATGACGTCTCCTCGCGCAGGAGCTGGTCAAGCCCCTTGAGCAGCGCGCCGCCCCCGGTCAGCACGATGCCGCGGTCCACGATGTCGGCGGCCAGTTCCGGCGGGGTCTGCTCCAGCGCGATACGCACCGCCTGCACGATACTGTCCACCTGTTCGGAGATGGCCTTGCGTACTTCCTCGGAGGTGATGATGATGTTCTGGGGGATGCCCGTCACGAGGTCGCGGCCCTTGACCTCGAGCTGCTGTTCGGGATCCAGCGGGTAGGCGGAGGCGATCTTGATCTTGATCTCCTCGGCCGAGGATTCGCCGATGAGCATATTGTACTTGCGCTTGACGTGGGTCATAATGGCTTCGTCCATCTTGTCCCCGCCCACACGCACGGAGCGGGAGTAGACGATGCCCGCCAGCGAGATCACCGCCACTTCCGTGGTGCCGCCGCCGATGTCCACCACCATGTTGGAGGTCGGCTCCTGGATGGGCAGATCCGCGCCTATGGCCGCGGCCATAGGCTCCTCGATGAGGTAGACCTCCCGGGCGCCGGCGGACTGGGCGGATTCCTTTACCGCGCGCTTCTCCACCTGCGTGATGCCGGTAGGCACGCAGATCATAATACGCGGCCGCACCAGGCGGCGGGAGTTGTGCACCTTGGCGATGAAGTGGCGCAGCATGGCTTCCGTCACTTCGAAATCGGCAATGACGCCATCCTTCATGGGGCGGATGGCCTCGATATTGCCGGGAGTGCGGCCCAGCATGCGCTTGGCGTCCTGCCCCACGGCCAGCACCACCTTGTTGCCGCGCGAATCTTTTTTGACGGCCACCACCGACGGCTCGCGCAGCACGATGCCCTGTCCCTTCACATAGACACAGGTATTGGCCGTACCAAGGTCGATGGCCAGGTCATTGGAAAAAACTCCCAGAGCGAAATCCAGAATCTTGGACATGGATGTTGCTTGCCTCGCTTTGCAGGTATGCGTATGGTTTCGGCTGCCTGGGAAACGGCAACAGGCCGTGTGGGACAAGAAGAAGAAACAGCAGTCGCCCGCGCCATACGCGGAGGTTCAGCCGCTTTTGTTCGACTAAAACCGTGCGCAAGTCAAGCGCTGGGAAGGGCGGTACAAAAATTTTCCCCGCCTCCCGCGCGCCCGTCAAACCCGCCAAAAAGGCGAAATACATGCTTCTCTGGCATACTCTGGCGACCTGGTTCCGCCGCCGCTACGGCAGGCGGGTGCAAAAAATTCCACTGGATGCCCGCGCCTGCTGCCCCAACCGGGACGGCACGCTCTCCCGTACGGGCTGCACCTTCTGCAATGCCGACGGCTCCGGCTCCGGCCTTGGCGTCCTGACGCTGGCCGAACAGTGGGCGCGCTGGCGGGACAAGTACGTCGCCACCGACGGCGACCGGCTGTTCATGGCCTACCTGCAGGCCTTTTCCAATACCTACGGCCCGGCGGACAGGCTGCGCCGTCTGCTGGACGAGGTGAAGCGCCTGCCGGGCTGCATGGGCATCGCCGTGGGCACGCGGGCCGACTGCCTGGATGACGGGAAGCTGGCCCTGCTGGCCGGCTGCGGCCTGCCGGAGATATGGCTCGAGCTTGGTTTGCAGAGCGCCTCGGACGCCACGCTGGCCCGCATCAACCGCGGGCACGACGCCGCCTGCGTGGCCGCCGCCGTCCGGCGGGCCGCCGCCTTCGGCCTGCCGGTCTGCCTGCACCTCATGGCCGGCCTGCCGGGCGAGGACGAACAGGCCTTCCTCGCCTCGCTGGACTGGGCGCTGGACCTGCCTGTCGCGGGCCTCAAGCTGCACAACACCTATGTGCCGCGCGGTACTGTGCTGGCCGCGCAGTACGCCGCCGGACGCTATCGCCCCCTTGCCCGGGACGAGTACGTCGACCTGATCTGCGCCGCCCTGCCCCGCATCCCCTCCCGGATCGTCCTGCACCGTCTGCAGGGCGATCCGGCCCCGGGCGAACTGCTGGCCCCGGGCTGGGCCGCCGAAAAACGGGGCATCATCACCGACATCCGGCGGGCCCTGGCCGCCCGCGGCCTCTGGCAGGGCTGCCGGGCCGACGTGCCCGACGCCCGCCCGGCCTGGTACGGCGGGTGAGGGACCGCGCCGGGCCAGCCCCACCCCGCCGGGCGGACCGCTAGTCGTCCTTGTCGCCTGAGGCGACGTCGAAAAAGTCGGCGATCATTTCCGTCACGATGTCCAGATAGCGGGGGAGGTCCCGGTCGAAGGTCTCCGGCGACATCAGCGCCTCCACGGAAAAGCGCAGGGCAAAGCCCTCCTCGTCATCGAACACGATGACCTTGCCGACCTTGTAGGCCTGTCGCCACTCTTCATTGATGGTTTGGGAGGAAGGGGTGCGCCGAAAAACGTCTTGTCAACAACATCTATTGCGGGTACATTAAAAAACAGGGGAGTGGTCGCGACACTCCCCTGCCCGGCGGGACAGTCCCCGGATGTGTTTTTTTGGCATCTGCCCCTGTAAGAGCTTTTCTCTTATCAGGGGCAGACTGTTAGTCAAGGTTCAGCCAAAAACAAAACAACGTCACGATGATGCCGGCCACGGACTGTGCCGCGGCGTCCAGCAGAAGCTGTTTCATTGCATATCCTCCTTTCGGAGAACCGTCCCTTTTTTTCTGCGCGATGTTGGTGATTTCACGCATCACCCCCACGGTCGTGGGGAAAAGTTCAGTGCGGACATTGTTGCCATGTCCACAGTGGAAACACCCCCACATGCGTGGGGAAGCATCCCTCCCAGGACAACATTTAGTATCTGGCAGACTCTAAGTCAACCCTAATGTCGACAGTATTTCAATTTTTCTGAAAACGCGTAACCACCGTGCCTGAAAGGGATCTTCCTGCCCAGCGGTGGCGGATCATCGTTCTTTTCCCACGGCAGTTCTCGGTACGTCAATACATTGATTTTATTATATATTTTCATTAGCACTCGGGTCGTATGGCGTTCGGCCCGATACTTCCCCCTGTAAAAGCGCGCTGGGGGAGGGGTGGGGGGCGCGGGGGGCGGGGCCCCCGCCCAAAAAAGCAACGCGCACATGCCGGGAGGAGGAAGCGGCCATGAGCATGCCCTGTTATTCGATCAGGCAGACGGATCCGGCGGTGAATCTGGCGCTGGAGGAGGTGCTTTTCCGGCGGCTGGGGCCGGATTTTGCGGGGTGTTTCCTCTTGTGGCAGAACGGCCCGTCGGTCATCGTGGGGCGACATCAGAACACGCGGGAGGAGGTGGACACGGCCTGGCTGGCGGAGCGCGGGGTGCCGGTGGTGCGGCGCAATACGGGCGGCGGGGCGGTGTACCATGATCTGGGCAATCTGAATTTTTCCTTCATGGAGTATGCGCCGGAGCGGAGCAGGATGGACTTTGCCCGGTATCTGGAGCCTGTGTGCGCGGCGCTGGCCCGGCTCGGGGTCACGGCCCGGCTGACCGGGCGCAACGACCTTGAAGCGGGCGGCCGCAAGATCTCCGGCAGTGCTCAGTCTCTGCGCGCGGGGCGGGTGCTGCATCACGGGACGCTGCTGGTGAATCTTGATTTCGCGGACATGGTGGCGGCGCTGAGCGTGAACCCGGAGAAATATCGTTCCAGGGGGGTGGCCTCGGTGCGGGCGCGGGTGACCAATATCAGCGAGCACTGGGATGCCGGCAGCACGATGGAGGATCTGCGGGAGGCGCTGGCGGCCTGCTGTGCGCCGGGGAGCGTGTTGCGGGACGTGCCGCCGGACGTGCTGCGGGAGGCCGAAGGGCTGGCGGCGGCGAAGTACCGGACCTGGGAGTGGAATTTCGGGAAGTCGCCGGCCTTCAGCGAGCGGCGGCGGCAGCGCTTCCCCTGGGGGCTTGTGGATGTGCTGCTGGATGTGCGGGGCGGCCGTATCGCGTCCTGCCGCATCCTCGGCGATTTTTTTGCGGCGGCGGACGTGAGCGAGCTGGAGCGGCGGCTCACGGGCGTACGCGACGAGCCGGACGCCCTGCGGGCGGCGCTGACGGGCGTGGACTGGGAGAGCTGTTTCAGCGGCTGCGAGCCGGCGGCCATGCAAAATTTTTTCACCCGCGGGTGACGAAAGATGCACTACCTCAACGGCGGGGCAGGCTTGTGGCAGGCTCATTTTTCAGGTAACCTGTACGGAAAATGTGTCATGCACGGCGTCCCCTGGCGGTGACGCCCGAGTCCGCTTCCGCCAGCCGTCGCGCGGCGGACCGCAGCCCGAGGAGGTTTTTCCATGTCCGAAGAATGCCGCACTACTCCGCTGACCGCGTGGCATCAGGCCCGCGGCGCCAAGATGGCCCCGTTCGCGGGCTGGCTGATGCCCATTCAGTATGAGGGAATCCTGGCGGAGCACGAGCACACCCGCCACCATGCCGGCCTGTTCGACATCTGCCATATGGGCGAATTTCTCATTGAGGGCGAAGGCGCCGACGCCGCGCTTTCCCGTGCCGTCAGTCACAATCTGGCCACCCTCAAGGAAGGCAAATGCCGTTACGGCTTCATCCTCAACGAGCGCGGCGGCGTCATGGACGACTGCATCGTCTACCGCTTCGGCCCCGACTCGTTCATGATCGTGGTCAATGCGGCCTGCATCGCGAGCGACTTTGCCGCCCTGCGGCAGCGGCTGCCCCAGTCGGTGAGCCTGAAGGACGTTTCCGACGAGACGGGCAAGATCGACCTGCAGGGACCGGAATCCCTGGATGTGCTGGAAAGCGTGCTGGGAGAGGATTTCCACGATCTCGGCTATTTCGGCTTCGTGTGTACCCAGTGGCAGGGCGCGCCGCTTTTGGTGAGCCGTACCGGCTACACCGGCGAGCTGGGCTTTGAGCTCTATTTGCCCGCGGACAAGGTGCTGGCCTTCTGGGAAGCGCTGCTGGCGGATGCGCGCGTCAAACCGGCCGGGCTGGGGGCGCGCGACACGCTGCGGCTGGAATCCGGTCTGCCCCTTTATGGGCACGAGCTGGACGAAGACCACAACCCCGCCGAGGCGGGCATGGGCCGCATGCTCACGAGCGAAGCCGACTACGTGGGCAAGGCCGGCGCGCAGACCATCCGCGAAAAGCTGCTGCCGCTGATCATCGAGGGGCGGCGCGCGGCTCGTGGCGGCGATGTGCTGGCCCTGCCGGACGGGACCCCTGTGGGCAGGGTGACCAGCGGCTCCTTTGCGCCGTCGCTGGGCTGTGTTATTGCCTTTGCCTGGGCCGACGCCGCGCATGCGGACGCTCAGGCCTATGTGGTGAAGGCGTCCCGTGCGGAGCTGCCCGCCCGCGTGACGGAACTGCCGTTCTACAAGGACGGCACGGCCCGCATCAAGTTGAAGTAGGGGCGGGGCCGGCCCCGGCGTGCCGCCGGAGGTCCGCCCGCCATCCCTGAGGCGCGGTTGCGCCAGCGAACCTTTTTTTGCGTGGAGGAAACCATGTCCAATCCTGCCGATCTGCTGTACAGCGCCAGCCATGAATGGGTGAAGATCCAAGGCGAGGAAGCCGTTGTGGGCATCACCCATTTTGCCCAGGAAAGCCTTGGCGACATCACCTATGTGGATCTGCCCGCCGTGGGGGACAGCGTGAGCGCCGACAGCGATTTTGGTTCCGTGGAATCGGTGAAGGCCGCCAGCGACCTCATCTCGCCGGTCAACGGCGAAGTGATCGCCGTCAATGAGGCGCTGGCCGATGCGCCGGAAAAGATCAATGCCGACGCCTTCGGGGACGGCTGGCTCATCAAGGTGAAACTTTCCGGCAAGCCGGAAGGGCTCATGGATGCGGCCGCCTACGACGAACACTGCAAGAACGAACAGCACTAGCCTGCGCCGGGCCGCCTGTCGCATGACGGGCGGCCTGCCGTCTTTTTCAGGAGGTCCACCATGCCATTCATCCCCCACACCCCGGACGAAACAGCGGAGATGCTGTCCGTCATCGGTGTGCGCACGCTGGATGACCTGTTTGCGGACATCCCGCAGCAGATGCGTCCCGCGCACTTCAATTTGCCCAAAGGACTGAGCGAATCCGCCGTGTGCGGCTATTTTGAAAATCTCGCCGCCAGGAACCGGCCGGAAATGGTCTCCTTCCTGGGAGCGGGCTTCTACGCGCACAAGATCCCCGCCGCCGTGGACGCCCTGAGCGGGCGCAGCGAATTCTACACCGCCTATACGCCCTATCAGGCCGAATGCTCACAGGGCACGCTGCAGGCCATCTTCGAATACCAGACGGCCGTCTGCCGCCTGCTGGACATGGATTGCGCCAACGCCTCTGTCTATGACGGCGGGTCGGCCCTTTTCGAGGCCTGCATGACGGCCGTGCGGGTGAGCCGCCGCAAGGTTATCGTGGTGGATGAATGCGTCAACCCCATCTGGCGCGTGCAGCTCGGCACCTATACCTCCGATCTGGATGTGGACGTGCGCGTGGTGCCGCAGCGCAACGGCACAAGCGACAAGCAGGCCCTCAAGGCCGCCATCACCGACCAGTGCGCCGCCGTGGTGGTGCAGAACCCCAATTTCTTCGGCGTGGTGGACGACTTCAGCGAGCTCTTTGCCCATGCCCGCGGCAAGAAGGCGCTGGGCATCATCTCCGTTTATCCCGTCATGCAGTCCGTGCTGAAAACGCCGGGCGAAATGGGCGCGGACATCGCCGTGGCCGAAGGCCAGAGCCTCGGTCAGCCGCTGGGCTTCGGCGGCCCTTATCTGGGAATCATGGCCTGCCGCAAGGAGCATATCCGCCAGTTCCCCGGGCGCATCACCGGCCGCACCCAGGATCAGGACGGCAAGACCGGCTATGTGCTGACCCTTCAGGCCCGCGAGCAGCACATCCGCCGCGCCAAGGCCACCTCCAACATCTGCTCCAACCAGGCCCTCTGCGCCCTGCGTTCGCTCATCTACCTCTCGCTCCTGGGGCCGCGGGGGCTCGCGCAGGTGGCCGAGCACGGCATGGCGCTCACCCGCTACGCCGTGGAACGACTTACGGCCCTGCGCGGCGTGACCCTGCTCAATACCGCGCCCTACGGCAATGAAGTGGCCCTGCGGCTGCCCATCCCGGCGGAAAAGGTCGTCAACACGCTCATTTCCTACAACTGCGTGCCCGGCTTCCCCGTAAGTCGCTACTACAACTATATGGACGACGTGCTGCTCCTGGCCTGCACGGAAAACAACACCCGTCAGCAAATCGGCTTCCTTGCCGAAACCATCGGAGGCCTGCTGTGAAGACCATCTTTGCCAAATCCGTAAGCGGTCGGCATGCGGAGAACCTCGTGCTGGAACCGGGGGAAAACGCTCCCCGCGCGGCGGACATGCTGCCCGCGGAGCTGCTGCGCAAGCAGGCTCCCCGTTTGCCGGAATGCTCCGAGCTGGATGTGGTGCGGCACTTCACCGCGCTTTCGCGGCGTAACTACAGCGTGGACGCCAACTTCTACCCGCTCGGCTCCTGCACCATGAAATACAACCCCAAGTTCACGGAGCAGGTGGCCGCGCTGCCCGGCTTCACGCGCCTGCATCCCATGCTGGCCCAGCTTGGCCGCGGCGCGGGCTGCGTACAGGGGGCGCTCCAGGTGCTGTATGATGCCGATCGCTGGCTCTGCGAACTGACGGGCATGAAGGCCTTCACCCTGCAACCCATGGCCGGGGCCAACGGCGAATTCACGGGCGTCAAGCTCATCGCGGCCTATCACAAGGCCCGGGGCCGCAAGCGTACCAGGATGCTCATCCCCGACTCGGCCCACGGCACCAATCCCGCCTCGGCGGTGCTGGCGGGCTTCGAGATCGTGAACATCGAATCCCGGGACGGCATGGTGGACCCGCAGGCGCTGGCACGCGCCATCGCCGCGCATCCCGATGATGTGGCCGGCCTCATGATGACCTGCCCCAATACCCTCGGCCTCATGGAGACCCATCTTGCCGAGATCGTCGAGGAACTGCGCAAGGTGGACGCGTTGCTCTACTATGACGGCGCCAACATGAACGCCATCATGGGCAAGATGCGCGTGGGCGACGTGGGTTTCGACGTGGTGCACCTCAATGTGCACAAGACGCTCTCCACGCCGCATGGCGGCGGCGGCCCCGGCGCGGGTCCGGTGGGCGTGAGCGAGCGCCTCGTGCCCTATCTGCCCGCGCCGCGTGTGGAGCGCCGCGCCGACGACAGCTATTACGTCAATTTTGATCTGCCCCAGTCCATCGGCTATATCGGACCGTTCTACGGCAGCTTCGGCGTACTGGCCAAGGCGCTGGCCTACATGATGCGCCTCGGCGGCAACGGGCTCACCCGGGCTTCCGAATATGCGGTGCTCAATGCCAACTATCTGCGTAAGCGCCTGGAAGATGTGCTGGACATCCCCTTTGACCGCATCTGCGCCCATGAATTCGTGGCTTCCGCGCCCGAAGGACTGCGGGCGCTGGACATCGCCAAGGGCCTGCTGGATCGCGGCATCCATGCCCCGACCATCTACTTCCCGCTCATCGTGAAGGAATGCCTCATGGCCGAGCCCACGGAGACCGAAAGCAAGGAAACGCTGGACGAATACGTGGACGCCCTGCGCGAGATCGTGGCCGAAGGCCGCGAACATCCCGAAAAGCTGGCCGCGGCTCCGGTGAACCTGCCGGTTCGCCGCCTTGACGAGACCGCCGCGGCCCGCAACATGATCCTTACCGAAGACATGGCCTAGCGCCGCAGGTTCGTACCTGATCCGCCGGCGGCCGCCCGTGAGGGCGGCCGCCTTTTTTGCGGAACAGGCGAAGACGGCGGGAGGACGGGCGTCACCGCATGCGGCTCTCCTCCGGCGACCTTTTGCGCCGGCTTGACGTCCTCTTCATGGCGCGTACCATACTGAGGGGTGCGTTTCGTCCCCGTACGGGGGCCATGCCTGCGCCGGGCGTTCAAACGCTTTGCTGACACCCATCAGCTTAGGGTGGCGGCACATTCGGCGAGGCTGCCGGGGGGATCGTCCCCCGGCAGCCGCGAGGAGGGCATCATGCTGAGCTATCTTTTCGGACAGCGCAGACGCGCCATGCTGACGGTCATGGCCTACATCATCTTTTTCATGTGCGGCATCGGCTGGTCCGTCGTGTCCTTCATCCAGGACAGGGAAGCCATCATGGTGCACAACATCAGCCTGTTCCTCAAGCGCGGCGTGCTGGATCAGGCGCACGAAGTGGCCTCGCATTTTCAATACAAGCTGCTGGGCATGCACATGATCGCCCAGGACATCGCGCAAAGCGGGGAACGGGAACTGGGGCCGGAAAGCCTGCGCTTCTGCGAAGGCCGCATCATGGCCGACAATTTTTTCGTGGCCGACATCCACGGTCGTGCCTGGGGGCACAGCCGTTTGCCCGTCGGGCTGCTGGCGCATTCCTACGCCGAACACGTCATGTACGGACGCGCCATCGTGTCCCATCTCCTGGAGGATGCCGACGGGGAGGCCTATGTGGTCCTTACCGCGCCCATCATGCAGGGAAATCGCATCATGGGCTGTGTGGGAGCCATTTACCGGCGCGCCAACTTCACCCCCTTTTTCCCGTTGACGAGCTTCCTCTCCAACGAAGGGGTCATCCTGCTTACTGAAGATGGCCGGCTCATCGGAGCGCCTCTGGGGGGCCCTGACGCCCTGAACTATTTTCTGGGGCTGTACCGTCAGTATGTGACGCCGGATCATCCCGCCCTCTTTGAGGAAAAGGCCTGGGTCGCGCCGGTCACCGATAGCCGGGGCCGCAAGGCCTATCTGTGTGTGGGCAATCTGCCCTTCAACGGCTGGCGCGTGGCCACGGTCATCTCCAGCAAGGACCTGCCGCTGGATTTTTCCGGCGGTGCGGACGCCATGCGCGATCTCTTCATCCGTCTGGGGATATTCTTTGTGCTGAGCATGCTGTTCACGGTCGTCTCCATGCGGGGGATATTTGCCCGCCGTATGGATGATCTGGCACGGGAGGCGCGCACGGACACACTTACCGGTCTGCTGAACCGTACGGCGTTCGAAAGCCGGGTGGACGCCGAACTGGCGGTCAGCGGCAAGGGGCTGCTGGCGGTCTTCGACCTGGACAACTTCAAGCATGTCAACGATGCGCACGGCCATCCCGCCGGCGACAGCGTCATTGCCCAGATCGGCGGCATCCTGCGCGCCTCCCTGCCGGAGGACGCGGTATGCGCGCGCCTCGGCGGTGATGAATTCCTGGTCTTCCTGCCCGGCTGCGCCGCGTCGGAGGAAGGCCTCCCGCACATGGAGCGGCTCATGGACGCCATCCGCGGGGATGCGCTGCTGTGCCGCTACGGCGTGACGGCCAGCATGGGCATATGCGCCGCGCCGCCGGACGGCGGGGTGTTCCGCAAGCTGTACAGCTGTGCCGACATCGCCCTGTACGCGTCCAAGCGCTGCGGCCGCGACCGCATCAGCAGTTACGGACAGGTGCAGGCTACGCCGCTGCCGCCGCTGCTGCCCTGATCCCCGGGGAATGCGCGTACGGGAAAGACCGGGCGGACACAGGTTGCCGGAATGGAAAACGCCCTGGGTGATGCGCGTGCGGGAAAGACCCCCCGAGGACAGGCGCATCAGGCGTTCGGCGGGGCGGGCTGTCCCCTGAAAAAGCGCTCCAGGGGGGATGCGGCGTCCCCTTCCCCCCGGCGCGGTCGTCGGACGGGGATACCCGTCATGCGCTGCCGTCGGTTCGGGCGGCCCGCGCTTCTCCGCTCAGGCCTTGCCGCCGAAGGTGGCTTCCGCCAGTCTCCCGACCGGCGCGCCCTGCGGGTCGGGCCAGACCTTGACCACATTGCACAGGCGCATGAGATCCAGCGGCCGGATCTTCAGAGTATGGAGGACGTCGCCCGTCTTGCCGTACACATAGTCGTGACGCAGCAGCACTTCGTCAAAGATGACGGGCAGCCCGTGCCCCACCAGCGGCACACGGCCCGGCGCGCAGCCGGTACGGATCAGCAGGTCGGCTTCCGGGGCGGGGCGCAGGGTCGTATAGCCCACTTCCCGCCGCAGGGCCTTGAGGTCGATGCGGCCCCGGGCGGCGCTGGCCAGCAGGGCGACCAGCTCGCCGTCGGCTTCCAGGATGAAGACCGGCGCGGCCTTGACCAGATCGAAGACGCGGGCCGCGTCATCCCTGGAGATCAGGGGGCGGTTGTGCGAGAGGATCTCGTAATCGGCCTTGTGCCGCTCCAGCATGGAGCGCAGGATATCGAGCAGGGGTTGCATGGGAGGACTCCGGCGCATGGGCGCGCCAGCCGGTAAGGGACGGCTTCGCAGCCGGGCGAAGGCATCCCGTTCGTAAGGGCATTTCACGGCCAAGGCCGTGCCCGCGTACTGGCGGACAGGGCGGGTACTGGCATAAGCATGCCAGACTCCCGGACGAAGGTCGAGCGAAAAAGGAAAAGGCGCGCCTGCCCGATGCCGCCCCTGCCGGCAAAAAAAAAAGAGCCTTCCGTTGGGAGGCTCCCGTGATGCGGCGTGATGTCGTCTCGCCAAAGCCTGGTGGCTCCGCTGCCGTTTGAGGGCCGCTGTCGATGCCCGCAAGGCTCCTGCGCCACCTTGCGGGCATCGACAGCAGAGCGAGAGCGTCCCTCCCCCGAACAGGCAGCGACGCGTGTCAGAGGCTCCCTAGATAGTGTCGTCAAACTAAAAGTATGTTATAATCTCTTCACGTACAATGAGGAGAGAGCATATGGCGGCACATC
>NZ_CALUYG010000009.1 GCF_944324935.1 uncultured Desulfovibrio sp.
TAAATTTCTGCCTCTTCTGCGGTCATGGTGACAGCGGGCATCATCCAATCGCGGTCGCCGGAGGCCGCCCAAACGCGGCAGCCGGTCCCGGAGACGGCGGACGACGGCGCGCCGTCTTCGCGTGCCGCCGTGCTGGCGCTGCTGGCCGGCGGCGGCTCACTGGCGGGGCTCCGCCTTGCCGGAGCCGATCTTTCCGACCTGCGGCTCGACGGGCAGCAGCTTGCCGGAGCCGATCTTTCCGGGGCCGATCTGCGCGGAGCCTCGCTGGTCGGGACCGACCTGCGCGGGGCAAAGCTGACCGGGGCCGACGCATCGGATGCGAGTTTTCTGCGGGCGCATCTCCAGAAGGCCGACCTGCGCGGGCTGCGCGCCGTCGATGCGGATTTCAGCGAAGCCGATCTTGCGGAGGCCGACGCGGACGAGGCCGATCTTTCCTCCTCCCTCTTTCGGGAAAGCCGGGCCCCCGGCCTGCGAGCCCCCCGGGCCCGCATGGAGAATGCCCGCCTGCGCCATGCCGACTTTTCCGGGGCCGATCTTTCCGGGGCGAGCCTGCGCGCCGCCGACCTGCACGCGCTTGATCTGGATCGCGCCCGTCTGGGCGGGGCGGATATGACGGACGCCGCCCTCGGGCACGGCACACGGGCGGCCGGGGCCGATCTGACGGAGGCCGGGCTTGCCGGCAGCGTCTGGACGGGAGTCGCCGCGCCAGGGGCCGTGTTCCGTCGGGCGTCCGCCGATGGCGGCAGCTTCACGGACTGCGACTTTTCCGCCGCCGACTGGGATGCCGCCCGCGCCCGGCAGGCCGACTTCACCCGCTGCTCGCTGCACGGCGCGGCCCTGCAACGGGCCGACCTTTACGAAGCCTGCCTGCGGGAAGCGCGGCTGCACGGCGCGGATGCCCGGGGGGCCAGCCTTTACGGGGCCGACCTCTACCGCCTCGGCCTTGACGCACACAGCCGCCTTGACGGGGCCGACCTGAGCGGGACCATCCTTGCGGCACGAAAACGCCAGGCATAGGGGAAACGTATGGGCACTTCCTTCACCGATGCCGTACTGGAAGCGCGGGATCTGAGCGGAGCGGACCTGCATGATGCGGACTTCACGCGGGCTGTCCTGCGGGGCTGCCGCTTTGACGGCGCGGCCCTCGCCGATGCCGTCTTTGCCGGGGCCATGCTGGGGGATTGCTCCTTCCGGGGAGCCGACCTGCACGCGGCGAACTTCACCCGCGCCGTCCTGAGGCGCGTCCGGCTGGATGATGCCGTGCTCGAACGGGCCTTCCTGCTGGACTGCGCGCTTGACGACGTGCACTGGCCGCGCGCCCGGCTGGTCCGGGCCACGCTGCGGGGGCTCTCCCGCCTGCCGGCGCTGGAAGATAACGCCGCGGACATGCTGCACTGTCTTGACTGCGACCTCTCAGGCTTGCGTTTCCGCCGTATTGCGGCTACGCTGGTTGTCCTGCAAGGATGCCGCTGCCGCGCGCTCGACGCCGAGGATTGCGACCTCACGCAGCTTGTGGCCATGCAGACCGATCTTTCCGGGGCACGCTTGCTGCGCTGCCGGCTGGATCGGGCGGGGCTTGTGCACAGCGACCTCTCCGGGAGCGAGCTGTCGGCGTGCAGCCTCGTGCAGGCGCATCTTGCCCACTGCAATCTGCGCGCCGCCGTATGGCGGCAGGTGGATGCCCGACAGGCCATTCTGGCCCATGCCGATCTGTCGGGCGCACAACTGCCCGGCATGGATCTGGAAATGGCAGACCTCTCGCATGTCCACGCCGAACATGCCGTCCTGCATGACGCCAATCTCCGCATGGCCAACCTCCATGCCGCCCGGCTGGATGACGGCGCCCTGCGGGGGGCATGCCTTGAGGGCGTCCGACGGACGGATCCGGCGCGTCTTGCGGCGGAGCGCTTTTCTCCTCTCTCAGCCTGAGGGAACATCATGGAAGCACGCGCACTCATCTGCGAAAACAGCCTCGTCACCGGGACGATCCAGTCCCGGGCGGGCGACATCCTGCTGGTGGCCGGACCGTTCGGGCTGATCCGCGCCCTGCGCGCCGACGGCTGCCTGCTCCGGCCAGAGCCCCGGGACACCGTGCTGCTGGCCCTGACGGAAAACGGCGAAGCCTGGATCATCAGCGTCCTGCGCCGGGCGGCCGCGCAAGCGTCCGCCGAACTGGCCCTGCCGGAGGACACGCGCCTGCACGGCCGTTCCCTGACGCTGGAAGCCGACGCTCTGCGGCTTTCCGGCCGGACGGTCGATGTACGGGCCGGGCTGCTGGCCCTTGGGGGCCGTATGCTCCTCCAGGGCTTCGCCGTCATCCAGACCCTTTGCCGCCATATGGGTGAGCGAGCCCTCCGGCGGCGGGGCCGCTATGCCGCTCTGGACGAAGAGGTACGGGATCTTGCCCATCGTGCCGCCGGCCGCGTCCGCAGCGAGGCCCGTTCCTCCTACCGCCTGCGCGCGGAGCATGCCGACATCCGCGCCACGGAACAGGTGGACATCGACGGCCGGCATATCAAGGTAGGCTAACGCCATGTTCGCGCTCACTCTCAAAGGCGGTACCTGCATGAGCACCCCGCCCGACGTCTGCAATACGCCCACGCCCACCGGCACCGTGCCCGTGCCGTATGTCAATATCTTTCAATGTTCGATGGTGGCGCCCAGCACCGCCTGCACCAAGGTGTTCATCGACGGCGCGCCGGCGCTGCACATCAAGTCGGCCACCCTGCTTTCCAACGGCGATGAAGCCGGGACCGCCGGAGGCGTCGCCTCGGGGAAATTCATCGGCAAGGGGGAATTCACCAAGGGCTCGCAAAAAGTCAGCCTGGAAGGCAAGGCCGCCGTCTCGCAGGGCGCCAGCACGAAACACAATCAGGGCAACACCACGGGCCTGTGCTGCATGGCCGCACAGGCGCGGGTGCAGATCGCCTGAACGGGCCGTCAACCGCATGTGCATACGCCGCTGTCGTCTGTTCCGGCTCGCCCTCCTGCTGCTCTGCTGCCTGCCGCTCCAGGGCTGCGGCGGTACGGCCCCCGCCACGCAGCCGCCGCCACCGGCCCCGGCGGAGCGCCCCGGCGATGTGGTCTGGGGGCTGGAACCCGGCGGCCTGCGCTGCCGGATGGAAGCCTCCCCCGACCTCAACCGGGACAAGGACACCTCGCTGGGATTGACGCTCTGCCTCTACCAGCTCAAGGAGTATGACGCCTTTTCCAACAAGGCCGCCACCGCCGACGGCCTGGATGAGCTGTTGCAATGCCGCCCTGATGCGGCGCAGGCGCAGAGCGCCCGCCTCTTTCAACTGCAACCCGGGGCGACGCGGGATGTGGTCATGGATCGCGCGGAGCATGCCCGCTATCTCGGCGTGGTGGCCGGGTACGCGCACCTTCACCCCGATCAGTGCGCCGCCGTGCTCCCTTTCCCGATGCATACGGATACCGAGGGGGTCATCTTTCGTTCCACCGTCTATTCCGCAGCCCCCGTCCAGGTGCTGATCCGCCTCGGGGAATCCGCGCTCAGCGTTACAGGAGCCGAACGTGTACGATAGTCCGCTTTTCTGGGAGCACGGCCTTTTTCTCCAGCCGCAGCATTTCCAGCTTGCCCACCGGCAGCAGCTGGCGGCGCTGGCCAACATGGCCGCCCTGCTGAACCCCTACCTCTGGGGCGTACGCCGCCTGAGCATCAATGAGGATGCGCTCGCCAACGGCATCTTTGAAGTGACGCATCTTGAACTTTTGCTCCATTCCGGCGAATGGGCCCTGCTGCCGGCCAACGCCACCCTGCCGCCGCGTTCCTTCCTGGCGGCCTGGACGACCCCGGAAGAACCGCTTGTGATCTCGCTGGCGCTGGCGGGCTTTCGCGAGCAGGGCAACAACGTGCAGCCCGCCGACGACCCCCTCGATGCGGCGGAAAACTACCGCTACACGGCGCCTCTGGCCCCGCAGACGGTCCCCGATCTGCTGGGCGACGGCCCCGAGGCCGACGTCGCCACCCTGCGCTTCAATCTGCGCCTGTGCTTCGGCCCGGACGACTGCCCCGATCTGCCGCGCTTCCCGCTGGCCCGGCTGCTGCGGGACGGCGAACGAGTCCATCTGGACACCAGCTTCTCTCCGCCCTGCGTGGACATCAATGCCGCGCCAGAGCTGCGCCGCCTGCTGCATGACGTACGCGACACGCTGCTCTCCCGCAGCCATCAGCTGGAAGAATACAAGATCATCGCCGGCGATGCCGGCGTTTCCGGCGTTTCCTCGCTGCACGGCATCACCCTGTTCAGCGTGCTGGGCATCCTCAGCCGCAACGCCCCGGAGCTGGAGCAATTTCTGGACGCACCATCCATACATCCGTGGCCCGTCTACCGGGCCCTCTGCCGCCTTGTCGGCGAGCTCTCCATCTTTTCCGCCTCGCTCTCGGCACTGGGGGAAACGCCGCAGGGCACACGCGCCCTGCCGCCCTACGATCACGAAAACCTCCACGCCTGCTTCCGGGCGGCCTGCGGCATCATCGCCCGCCTCGTGGACACCTTCGTCATCGGCCCGGCCTTTACCTTTCCCCTGGAGACGCAGGGCCGTCCCGACCGGATGGGGGTCGTCCTGCCGCAGACGGCGCGCACAGGCTCCTACAGCTACTGGCTGCTGGTGCGTTCCGCTCATCTGGAAGGTCTGGCCGAGCGCATGGAGCGCCTCGCCAAGCTGGCGCCCGCGGAAAGCCTCGACGGCATCGTGGCCCAGGCCCTGCCCGGCATCCGCCTGCGGGTCTCCGCCCAGCCGCCCGCCGGTCTCCCCCTGCGCACCGACACCCTCTACCTGACCATCGACCAGAACGACCCGCTCTGGCGAAAGATCATGCAACAGGGGAATCTTGCCCTGACGCTCCCCGCGCCGCCCGATGACGTCGCCGTGGTGCTGGCCGTCATCCAACGTTAGACGCCATTGCCGGTACGGAAACCGTATGAATCTCCTTCCCCGATTTTCCCGTCTCATGGCCGAGGCCCTGCATTGCGGCACGACGCCGGCAGGGCTGGCCCTCTCGCTGGACGAAGTGCACGAACGGCTGAAGGCGCTGGCCGATGAAGAACGCGCCCAGCCGCTTTTGCCGGACGAGACGCCGGCCGCCGCCGCGGACGAACTGCGGCTGCCTGACTCGGAGGGCTCCCCTGACGATGCGCTCCGCCAATGGCGGCTGGCCTGCGACGATGCCCGTTTTGCCGTCTACGCCTGGGCGGACGAGCAGATATTGCAAAGCTCACGCCTGGACGCGGCGGACTGGCTGGGCTACAGCCTGCAATACCACTATTTCGATACGACCGCCGGGGGACGGGAATTCTTTTCCCGACTGTCGGCGATCGTCCGCGCTGCCGTCCCGGCCGCGGATGCGCCGCTCCCCGGCGAGGAGGGGCCGGATGAGACCCCGCGCACACTGGAGACCTTCGTGCTGCACGGTGCCGACGAGCGCAGCACGGCGGTGGTGGAGACATATGCGCTCTGTCTGCTCTATGGTTTCCGGGGCATGCTGCATGACTGCCCGGAAACGCTGGCGCGCTGTCGCAAGGCGGCCTATGCCCTGCTGCGGCGCAAGGACGCCGCCGCGACGACCGTCCTGCCACGCAGGCAGTCCGCCACACCACTGATGGCCACGGCGCTGGAAAATGCGGCCTATGTGCTGATCCCCCTCCTCGTCGTCCTGCTGTTCGGGACCCTGTGCGCGGCGGATCTGGCCGACATCCCGCTGCCCAGATTCTGAAGGACCGCCGTCGCCCGTCGCTGGCCGCGCCCATGCGCTGACGCGGTGCGGCGGGCTGGACGGGACGGAGCAAGGCTTTCGGCGAAACCATTTTTCTCCCTCCCGGGCCCCGCAGACGGCATGCGTGCCCGCGGTCTCCAGCCGGCGGCCGGAGAGGGCCGGCACGAGCGGGGGCCCTGGAGAAGCACTGTGCAAGGAAAACAAAAATGCAGGCATTGGGCAAAATAGTGAAAGTGGTGCTCTGGCTGGCCGTTGCGGTGCTGGTGCTGGGCGTGTTGACGGCGCTGGCGTGGTGGATGCGCTGGCCGCTCTTCACCGGCGCCATCGTGCTGCTCGGCCTGCTGGCGCTGATCGTGCTGTTCGTGGCCCTGCGCGCCGCGCTGCGCTGGAACAACAGGAAGCTTTTCGTCCGCAGGGTGCTGAACGAGCAGGACGTCACGAGCCGGAGCTCCCCCGTCCTCAACGGCATGGCGGATGCCTGGCGGCAGGGCATGCAGATCATGACCACCTCGCCCGCCCGCTTTCACCAGTCCCTGCGCTTCAGCCAGCCGTGGTTCCTGACGCTCACCTGCGACACGGCCCCCTCCCTGCTCACTGAGACGGGAAAGACGGTCCCCGCCGACGGGAATGCCCCCCTGCACTGGCATTATCTGCGCTCTTCCGTCGTGCTGGAATGCGCCGCCCCCGCCCCGGACAGCGATGCCGGGGACTGGACCACGCTGCTTGAGCTGGTCGCCGGGCAACGCGGGGCCTGTCCCTTCAAGGGGATCGTCCTCGTCGTGTCGGCGCGCGCCCTGCGGGAATGCGGCGAAGACGCCCTGCCCGCGCTCGGCATGCGGCTGTCCAATACTGTCCAGCAATTCCTGCTCACCCGGCGGCTCAACTGCCCTGTCTTTGTCCTGGTGCGCGATCTGGAGGCCCTGCCGGGCATGGATGCCGTGGTGCGTCTGCTGTCCGCCGACCTGCTGGACAAAACGCCCGGCCTGCTGCTGGATCGCCCCGAGGAGGAACTGGCCGCCGCCGCGGACCGGACGGCCGACCTGCTGGAACGTGACCTGCAAACGCTGGCCAGGGACGGCGCGACGCCTCAGGGCGATGCCCTGCACGCCCTGTGCGCCCTGCGCGACCTCGGCCCGCGGCTGACCCGGCTGCTGGCGCCGCTGTGCGTACCGGTGGCCCATCAGGCGTTCAGCCCCCTTCGCGGACTGCACTTCTGCTTCGGCGCGCCGCTGCCCGACAAGGGCGGCCTGCCGCCGTTCGTTTCCGCCTATTTTTCCCGTCTGCTGCCGGAACAGGGCTTCTCCCACCCGCTGAACGGCGGGCTGCCCTTCTTTGCCGCCACACGCCTGTGGATATTCGGCGCATGGCTGCTGCTCACGCTCTTCGTCTGCGGCCTGCTCATGGCCAATACCATCTATCAGCGGAACGTGCTGCTGCTGCCGCCGCCCGCGGCGGACGGCATCTCGCAGAATCCGGCCGTCCAGAAGCTCTATGCGGAGATGCTCTATGCCCTGCAACTGGAAAAGGCCCGCAAGAGCTGGCTGCTGCCGACGCTTGGCCTGGACATGCTGGAACGCGCGGAACAACAGAGCAAGATGCGTTTCGTGGAACAGACGTACGCGATCGTCATGGCCCCTCTGCGTAACCGCCTGCACGACACCATCATGCAGCCGGTCACCGACGGCAACAGGGAACAGTTCCGGGATGCCGTCCTGCAGATCGGCTGGCTGTGCGACGTCATCTCCGAAAAGCTGCGCGCCGGCAGCATAGAGGAAACGGCGCGGCTTGAGGTCTTCCCCCTCGTCGGCGAGCGCGAACAGTGGAACATGATCACCGCTCAGCTCTATCTGCTGGCGCTTGACTGGATGCCCGCCGGCGAGATGCAGAACGCCCTGGCCGCCGGATTGCGCTCCCTGCTGGATCTGGCCGTCACCCGCAACAATGCCTCGCTGCTGACCAATGTGGAGCAGAGCATCAATGCCAAGCTGCCGGCCGCGCGCGTCTGCCTGTCGCAATTCTGGCCGGAAGGCTCGCCTGCCGGGGAAAAGGACGTCTGCATCCCTCCGGCCTACACCTCGCGCGGCTATGCCGTGATGGACGACGCACTGGACGACATCCTCACCATCAGCGGCAACAATGAGAACATGCGGCAGAACCTCGCCACCTTCCGCCATGAGTATCTGCGCCGTTATGAGCGAGCCTGGCGCGACTTCTCCACGACCTTTGCCCAGGGCTGGGGCAATCTGCAGCAAAGCGACATCTTTGCCGCGCTGGGGGCCGGGGGCGATGTCGGCTCGCTGCCACATGTCCGCCTGCTGCGCCGCATGGGCAGCGAGCTGATGCCGCCCGCGCGTTACGCCAGAGAAAACGGCGCGACCATCTCCCCGTGGATCCAGGACGCGCTCCTCCTGCAGGTGCTGTGCGACATCGCGCTGGCCGATCCGAAAAGCGGCAAGGTCCCCGTCTGGCGGAGCATCCTTTCCCTTTCCTTCGAATCGCCCGAACTGCTGGCCGCCCTGCGCGACGTGACGCGCGATCTGGATCATCTGCGCCTGTCGCTTCAGGCCGCGCTGTCGCTGCGGCAGTATTTCGCCCATTGCGGCGATCTGCTTCAGGTCATGGGCAGTCAGGGGCGTTCGCTGATGCTGGCGCAGGAACATTTTGCCAATCCGAAGGATGCGCCGGCGGAAAGTCCGTACACGCTCGCGCAAAAGAATGTGAAGACCGTCGTTCAGCCCCTGTCGGCGCCGCATGGCGCCGGACGCCTGCTGCTGGAGGACATGCTGGACTGTCTGCGGCAGGGCATCACCGTGCAGGCGGCCGCCGCCGTCCAGCACAAGTGGGAGAACGAGGTGCTCAGCAGCCCCGTCGCCCTGTATCAGGGGCATAATCTGGAAGCGCTCTACGGCAAGGACGGCGTCGTCACCAGCTTTCTCGCCAAGACGCTGGCCGCGCTGATCCGCCGTCAGGACGCCGCGCCGGCGGCCGCCTTCTGGGACGGGACGCCCTTCCCCTTCACCACGGACTTTCTTGCAACGATCTCACGGGCCGAAGCGGTCGCCGCAACGCCTCCGCGCGACGCCTATGAAGTGCTGCTGCGCTCACAACCGACCATCCTCAACCGGGAGGCCGGACAACGCCCGGACAGCACGGAATTCTACCTGCTGTGCACCGAAGGCCCCCAGCGTCTCGTCAACAACAATTATCCGCGCTCCACCCGCCTGCACTATGCGGAGGGACAGTGCGCGGCCGCCGGGATCATCCTGCGCTTCCCCGATTTCGAGGCCCGCTACGAATATCCCGATTTCATCGCCTTCCTGCGGGATTTCCAGTACGGCGAGCGCACCTTTGCCCCGGAGGATTTCCCCACGGTCTCCCAGAAGCTGCGCGACATCTCGGCAACGAGCCTGACGGTGCGCCTCTTGCCGGACAATTCCGCCGCCATCCTTGAAGCCAAGGACAACGCACCTTCCACCCTGCCGGAAAGGATCGTCTACACATGGTAACGCCCGATACCTCCACGCGCCTGCTTTGCCGCATCATGCTCGCCGTCTGGCTGCTGCTCGTCTGCTGCATGACCGTCGCCGCTCTGGGGGGCGGCGCGTCCACCGGCAATCTGCTGGCCCTCATGTTCACCGGGAATGTCCCCCGGCCACCGGTGACGCCGCCGCCGGCAAGCCCGCCCGCGCCCGAGCCGGCCCCTGTGCCGGCTCCGGCCCCGGAACCGCAGCCGGCCCCGGCGGAAGCGTCCGTCTGGCGCGAACTGCCGCGCGGCAAACGGCCGGGCAAGGGACGCCTGTTCCCGCCGCGCGTGGAGACGCGCCGCGACGGATCGCTGGCGCTCTTCTTTCCCTATGAAGGCAGCCTGGGGGAATACACCCTCATCACGCCCGCCAACGTCACCTCGCGCAGCGTCGATCTGCACGGACAATGGAGCGCACAGGTGACGCTGGACACGCGCCCGGCGGAGGGGTGCGTGCGGCGTTTGCAGATCGCCGCGCATCCGGGCTGGATACGCGTCAGCGCCGTCGCCCGGGACGGCGGCGCGCCCCAGGTGGACGTGCGCTGCACCGACAAGGAACTGCGCATCATCTTTTCCGCACAGTCCTCACGGTAGGCGCAGCATGAGCCGGCTTCGCTTTCTGGAACGCCTGCGCCATGCCCGCGCGCACGGGGAAGAGCGCAATTCCGTGGAAACCGAGGATATCGTCCAGTCCGTGACCAACCACCTGTCGCGAATCCTGAACAGCCGCCAGGGCAACACCGTGCTCGATCAGGAATTCGGCATGCCGGATTTCAGCGCCCTGGGGGCGAGCTTCGCGGCCTCGGATCTGCCGCGCATCGAGCGTGAGCTCTCGGCCTTCATCAGCCGCTGCGAACCTCGCCTGCGCCATGTGCAGGTGCACTATGCGCCGAACCCCCGGCAGCCGCTGCGGCTGGCCTTTTTTCTGGAAGCCGAGCTGGATACTGACGAGCAGCCCATACGCATCCACTGGACGACCCTGGTGGAGCCGTCCGGCCATGTGGTCATCTCGACCTGAGCGCGCGACGCCCGGCGCGAGTGGACGGTGCGGAATTGTCAATGGCCGCATTTGCGTGTATGCTTCAAAAGAATGGATCGGGATATTAGCTGCCCATTCCGGCGACCGCGCCCGGCGCGGCGCATGCCGGAGGGTACGGACGACTTGATTTGTGCAGAACATCCATGCAGTTGAGAGAACTGGGACAGCACCCTGTCAGCGAAACCTCGCCCGCCGGGGATGACCCGCGCCAGAGCCCGGCGTATGAACGCCTGCTCGAAGAGATCGGCAAGCTCGGCTCCCTGCAGGGGGCCGTTGCCGTGGACTGGTCCGTGGTGACCTCCAGCGCCGCGGCCGTGCTGGAAACGCAGGCCAAGGACATCCCGGCGGCCGTCTACCTCTGCGTGGGACTGGCGCAGACGGACGGCCTGCGGGGCATGGCCGACGGGACGCGCGTCCTGGCCGACCTGCTCCGCCAGTGGTGGGATGTCTGCTTTCCGCCGCTCAAGCGGATGCGCGCCCGCAGCAATATGATCGTCTGGTGGCGGGAGCGCCTGGCCCCGCTGCTGGATGCACAGACCTCACCCGTGCCCGCCGCCCTGCGCGACGATCTGCTGGCCTCCCTCACGGAGCTTGACGGCACGCTGGCCGACCGCCTGCCCGATCTGCCGCCCTTGCGTGACCTGCTGGAGCGAGTCCAGCGCCTTGAGGTCATCGCGCCCGCCCCGGCGGAAGCCCCCTCGCCGCCTCCCGCCCCGGCCCCAGTGCCTCCGGCGGACTCCGGCGAGCAGACGACGCCCCCGCCGGATACGCCGCCCCCGGCCGATGCCCAGGCGGCGCAGGAGCAGTTCCTTGCCGCGGCCCGTGCCTGTACGGCGCTGGCCTTTGCCGGGGACATCCCCCGGGCCCCCGCCGTCTGGTCGGCCTTCTATGTGACGCTCTGGGGACGCATCAGCAAGCTCCCCCCCGCCGACGGCGGCGTCGCCGCCCTGCCCGCCCCGCCCGTGGAGGAACTGGCTGCCTGCCGGAACCTGCTTGCCGCCGGACGCGCCCCCGAGGCCGCCACGGCCCTTGCCCGCCTGCTGCCGGCCTGCCCCTTCTGTCTTGACGGACAATTTTTGCTCTTTTCCGCCCTGACGGCCTGTGACCGTCCGCATGACGCCGCCCGCACGCTGCGGGAAAGCCGCGCCTTCGTCGAACGTCTTCCCGGACTGACGGGCCTGCGCTTTGCCGACGGCAGCCCCTTCGCCTCGCCTGAGACCCGGCAATGGCTGGAAGAGGACGCCGCGCCCGCCCGGCCCGCTCCGGCTGCCAGCGCAGATACGGTCGGCACGGATACGGACGACGTGGTGCGGCGGGCCCGGGAAACGGCTGCCGGCGGCGGCCTTGCCGCCGCGCTGGACATGCTCGAGGATGCCCGGCGACAGGCCGGCGTCCGCAGTGCGCGCGCCTTTCCCCTGCGCATCGAACAGACGCGCCTGCTGCTGGCGGCGGGGCATGCCGAAGCGGCCGTGCCGCTGGCGGAAGAGCTGGAAGAAACCATTGCCCGGCACGACCTCGCGGACTGGCAGGACACGCTGAGCCTGGACGCCCTGCGCGTCTGCCACAGTGTCTGGTCCGCCGGGGAAACGCCGGATGCCCGGCAGCGCGCGGCGGCAACGGCAGCGGCCCTGTGCCGCCTCCGTCCCTCACGCTCTCCCTTTTTGTGATGCGCGGCCGCGTGACCGCCGACCCTAACCGCTTGCACGCCCGTCACCGGGGCGGACGCCCCCCCAGGGCAAGGAGGTTTTTATGAGCAAGGAAGGTTCCGTCGCTCCCAAGGAGCGCGTCAATATCGTCTATCGTCCCGCCACCGGCGATGCCAGAGAAGAGGTGGAACTCCCCCTCAAGATCATGGTGCTGGGCGATTTCACCCGGCGTGAAGACGACAGGCCGGTGGAGGATCGCGCGCCTGTCGCCGTGGACAAGAACAACTTCAACGACGTTATGAAGGGGCAGAACCTCGGCATGACCATCTCCGTCCCCGACAAGCTGACCGACGGCGATCCCGATGCCCGCATGGCCGTCACCCTGCATTTTGACGACATCAACGATTTCACGCCGGACGCCATCGTGCGCCAGGTCCCCGAACTGGAGCGCCTGCTGGAGCTGCGCGAATCGCTCAAGGCCCTCAAGGGTCCGCTGGCCAACGTGCCCGAGTTCCGGCGCAGGGTGCAGGAAATGGTCTCCGACGAAAAGGCCCGCGCCGCTTTGCTCAGCGAACTCAACCTTGACGAAAAGTAGGAAATCCCATGAGTCAGACTGAAAATGCCCCCACCCCAGCAGCCGAAGCGCCCGCCGCGGCGAGCCTGCTTGACGAGATCGTCGAGGCGACACGCCTCAAGCCCGGCGATGACGGCTTTGCCGCCACCCGGGACGGCCTCCAGGCCTTCCTCAAGGAATTGGTGGGCCATCCCGCTGATGACGTCAAGGTGTCGCCGGCACTGGTGGACAAGCTCCTTGCCGACCTTGACGCCCGCATGAGCGCGCAGGTGAACGCCATCATGCACGACGAGCACTTCCAGAAGCTCGAAAGCGCCTGGCGCGGGCTCAAGTATCTGGTGGACAACACGGATTTTCGCCAGAACATCAAGCTTGAATTCCTCAGCGTCAGCAAGGAGGATCTGCTGACGGACTTCCAGGACGCCCCGGAGATTATGAGCTCCGGGCTGTACAAGCATGTGTATACGGCGGAATACGGACAGTTCGGCGGCCAGCCCGTAGGAGCCGTCATCGGCAATTACGAATTCGGCCCCGGCCCGCAGGACATGGAGCTGCTCCAGCATCTGGCCGCGGTATCGGCCATGTCGCATGCGCCCTTCATCGGCGCGGCCGGTCGCGAATTCTTCGGCATCGACTCGTGGGAGGAGCTGCCCAACCTCAAGGACCTCAAGTCCATCTTTGAAATGCCCCAGTACACCAAGTGGCGCGCCTTCCGGGAATCGGAAAACGCCCGCTATGTGGGGCTGACCCTGCCCCGCTTCCTGCTGCGCGTCCCCTACGGCTCCGATACCGTCCCGGCCCGGAGCTTCGTTTTCGAGGAGGACGCCTCGCGCAATGACGACTTCTGCTGGGGCAATACCGCCTTTGCCTTTGCCGGCCGCCTGACGGACAGCTTCGCCAAATACCGCTGGTGCGCCAATATTATCGGCCCGCAGGGCGGCGGCGCGGTGGAGAACCTGCCCGTCTACACCTTTGAATCCATGGGGCAGGTACAAACCAAGATCCCCACGGAAGTGCTCATTTCCGAACGCCGGGAATACGAACTGGCGGAGGAAGGATTCATTGCCCTGAGCATGCGCAAGGGGGCGGACAATGCGGCCTTCTTCTCCGCCAATTCCTGCCAGAAAAGCAAGGTGTTCGCCAATACGGCCGAGGGCAAGGCGGCCGAGCTCAATTACCGGCTCTCCACCCAGCTGCCGTACATGATGATTATGAACCGCCTCGCGCATTACATCAAGGTCATACAGCGCGAGAATATCGGCACCTGGAAGGAACGCAACGACCTTGAGCGCGAACTCAACACATGGATCAGCCAGTACGTTACCGAAATGGACGATCCCGACCCTGTCACGCGCAGCAAGCGTCCGCTGCGCATGGCGCGGATCACGGTCAATGACGTGGCGGGAGAACCGGGCTGGTATACTGTCAGCATCATGGCCCGTCCGCATTTCAAGTACATGGGCGCCAGCTTCACCCTCTCGCTTGTGGGCAAGCTGGATAAGAAGTAACGCGGACGCGTGCCGCGTCCCAACCACACGAGGTAAGCATTATGGCACTGACGGCATACATGAAGGTGGAAGGCAAGTCTCAGGGCGAGATCAAGGGCGATTGCCAGCAGGGCGGCGACAAGAAGGACAAGGTGCTGGTCTACGCCGTGGAACACCTTGTGGAGATCCCCAAGGATACCCACACGGGCCTGCCCACCGGCCAGCGCATCCACCATCCGCTGACCATCACCAAGCATCTGGATCAGGCCAGCCCCAAACTGTACAAGGCCTGCTGCACGGGCGAACAGTGCACGGTCACCATCGACCATTACCGCATCGCCTCAGACGGCACGGAAGAAAAATACTTCACCATCAAGATGGAGGAAGCCATCGTGGTGAGCATGAAAAAGGAAACGCCCCTGACCTTCCTGCCGGACAACAAGCCCTACCATGATATGGAAAGCGTGTCCTTCACCTATTCCAAGATCACCTGGACTTACAACGACGGCAACATCGAATATGTGGATGACTGGAAGAAATAGCCGGCCTGTCGCTTCGCGGCCGTCCCGCACGGCCTGAAGCGACGTTCCCCGCGCTGTTTGCGTCGCCGGGCAACCTTCGCAAGGTTGCCCGGCTTGTGTTATGTGAAGGCTCGCACCAGCATCTCGTCAGCGTCCCGTCAGCATCTCCTGTTCTTTGGGATAGCGCGCCCCGATGATGGTGATCCGCTCCAGACGCTGGCGGATGTCGTCCAATTCCGCCCGGGAGAACGAGATGTCGACAGCGCCAAGATTCTCCTCAAGGCGCTCGACGGTTTTTGTGCCGGGAATGGGGACGATCCATGCTTTTTGCGCCAGCAGCCAGGCCAGTGCAATACGGGCGGGTGAAGTGCGCCTGCTTATCGCCAGTTCCCGCACAAGTTCCGCTATCGCCACATTATGTTTGAGGTTTTGGGGACTGAACCGCGGGATGGCGCTGCGAAAATCCTCAGGGGAAAATGTGGAATCCTTGCTGAACCGCCCGGCAAGCATCCCTTTTCCCAGTGGACTGAAGGGGACAAAGCCGATCCCCAGCTCCTCCAGTACGGGGAGAAGCTCTTTTTCTGGCTCACGATACCACATGGAGTATTCGCTCTGCACGGCAGTGAGCGGACAGACGGCATGAGCTCGCCGCACGGTCCGCGCACTGGCTTCAGACAGGCCCCAGTGTCGAATTTTTCCCTCCCTGATGAGAGCGGCCATGGTTTCGGCCACTTCTTCGATCGGAGTATCCGGGTCAACTCGGTGCTGATAGTACAGGTCGATATAATCCGTCCTCAATCTTTTGAGGGAGCCTTCCAGCGCGTTTCGGATATGGTCAGGACGGCTGGAGAGCGTAACAGGCCGATCGTGGGCGTCGTTTTGACCGTTCGCAAAATCAAAGCCGAACTTGGTAGCGATGACGACATCCTTTCGGTACGGCTGCAAGGCTTCTCCCAGCAGGCTTTCATTGCTGCAGGGCCCGTAGGCTTCCGCCGTATCGAAAAAGGAAACTCCCATCGCTATGGCTTTTCGGATGACCGCTATGGATTCGCGTCTGGGGAGGTAGGGAGGGTAACTTTGGGTCAGCCCCATACATCCATAGCCAAGGGCCGAGACCTCCAGTCCCCTGCCCAGCATTCGCTGTCTCATGGCATGCTCCTCCTGACATTTCCCTGTGCGCGCTTGCGCTGCGGGCGATATTTTCCCCCGCCCGCATGACGGGGGGACGGACGTTCATTTCCCCAACGAGACGGTATCACTTATCGCCAGGCGTATTATGCTTGTCGCGCAACTCGACGGGCACAGCTTCCATGAGCTCACGCTTGGCGATCATATCCTTTGTCGTATGGAAATATTTTTGAAAATGGGGCGTTGCACGGTGGATCCGGTAGGCGTTTTCATCGACGTACATTTCAAAGAACGTCAATTTTGTCGGATCGTTTTTGTCTGCTACGGCGTAAATGGCGATCACGCCGGGTTCAACACGCAGCGCGGCTTCCATTCCCTCTTTCACCGCCTCAAGAAAATCCGCGAGCCGATCCTTTTTGATTTGCAGACGGGCAATGCGGACGGAGGCGACATCAGCGGCATGAATATCTCCGGCGGCCAGGCCAAGCAATACGGCCGCACACACGGCACATGTGAAGGAACGAAGAGTCATTGGCATATCCTTTTTGTGAAACGGGCGCGCATGACCGGCGGTAAGCCGCATACGCTCTCGAAATGGCATGTTCCCCAATCAATTCTGGCCGGGAGCATTCTTCTCGGAAAGAAGGACTCCGCCGACGCCTACAGTATCCAGACTATTTTCCTTGAGAAAGACATAAAAGGAGTCTTTGGGCATGTTCATAATCCGTGCCGCAGATTCCGTGAGCGCCTCGACCAGCCGCTTCTTCTGTTCCCTATCCAAGGCAGCGGCCTCAAGGGTGATGACAGGCATTCGTTTTCTCCATAAAGTGTAAAAAAATAGTAGGTTACAGGCTCATGCCGAGAGCTCGTGCCGCAGCCGGATATTCCGTGCCTTCGATATCCTTGCGGGCAAAGACATGCTTTGCCAGCACCACGCCCTGGTCTTCCCAGGGAAGATAGCGCAAAAGAGCCTTGTACTGAGCCATGATGGCATCCATATTCCAGCTGGTATCGCTTCCGCAGGTGACAAGCATCGCGGATTTCATGGGATGCTGCCTCAAGGCGTCACGCTGCGGCATCATGCGATCGATGACGGCTTTCAGCTGGGCGGTCATGCTGAAGAAATACAGCGGAGTGACCAGCACGATCATATCCGCGGAAAGTATTTCGGGAAGAATCTTCTGCATGGCATCCCGCTGGACGCACTCTCCAGCATGTTCGCTGCAATAATAACAGGCCAGACAGGGCCCGACCTTTTCAAAGGCGGCATCAAAACGAACGATGGCGTGCCCTCTGGCGGAAGCTCCGGCCATAAATTCATCAGCCAGAAGAGCGGATGTGCCCCGTCGATGGGGGCTTCCGGTAAGTACGACTATTTTCATGGTCTTTCCTTTGTTGCTGGAGAGCGGCAGACCGGCGGCGGAAGCGGTTGCGGAAGCCGACAGGCCCGACACGAGCGAACCACCCAGCAATTTCAGCAGAAAACGGCGGCTTCTGAAATGATCAGCGTGTGTTGCGGAAGTCCCCGCGCTGTTTTCAGGGAACAACGACCTTGTGCCGGAGGAAGGGAAACGGTTCATGGGGATGCTCCTTGCACGGCGGAAGAAAAGATGCGCGTGCCGCCGGTGTTCAGGGAATCTTCGCGTCATCCGCATCGCTGACGGATCCGAGCCTGTCGTTTTCGAGATTTTCTCCCAAAACTTCCACAGCGAGATGGACGAACCAGCCGTCCTTTGCCGCGCCGGGCAATGCGACATGATGCGTGTTTTGCCTTCAGCGGCTCCGGCCATGACGGCAAGCCCCATTACAAGAAGCCAGTCAAGGCCGATGATGCCTGTCGCCTTTTTCCTGTTTTCTCCTCCGGCGGGGGATCGTATGCCTCCATATGTAGAGGTCATGCCCTGCTTGCAAAAGAGCTGTTCATATCAAAAAATTGCCTATTCTGGTCTTCAGGTTTTCAGAAAGGCGAAGCTGTGATAGAAAAGGGGAACAACCATTCCCACGAAAGACCACCTTGAGACGACAGGAGCATGGCAAATGAAGGAAGATCGTCGGCAACGCGTGGAAGAGAGCAACAGACGATTGAAGGAAGTTCTGCTGCGCCACATGACGCAACCGGACGCCCGCCCCTCCGCCATCCCTGGCTTGACTCTGGTGAGACGCGAAAAAACAAACAGCTCGGAGCGGTGCTTCGCAAAACCGCTGGCGTCCGTCATCGTTCAGGGGAGCAAACAATCCATCATAGGGATGCGGGAATATGCGCTCCAGGAAAATCAGTGTCTCGTTTCCGCCGTGGATATGCCGAGCCTTTCGCACGTTGTTTCGCCAAGCCCGGAAAAACCATTCCTTTCGTTATTTTTTTATTTGGATAAAAAGATACTGACCGAACTGATCGCGGAAATGGAGCCGGAAGAGCGGCCCGCCTTTCAGGCTGGACAGAGCGTTTCCGTCGCCGATGCCGAACCGGAATTCCTGGAGGCGCTGCTTCGTCTGGCCGAGCTTCTGGACAAGCCGAAACAGATAGCCATACGCGCGCCCATCATCCTGCGGGAACTCCACTACCTGCTGCTTGTCGGACCGCAGGGGCCCACCTTGCGGGCGCTGTACACTCGCGGTTCCTCCAATACTCAGGTCCTCAACGCCATTTCCATTATGAGGCGGAATGTCTCCAATCCGTTGCGTATGGATGCTCTTGCGCGACAGGTCAGCATGTCCATATCGAGCCTGCAACGGCATTTCAAGAAGATCACCGGATTCAGCCCGTTGCAGTACCACAAGCAGTTACGCTTATATGAGGCGCAACGCCTGATGCTCATGGAGAATGAACGGGCGGCAAACGCCGCCATAGCCGTAGGCTATGAGAGTGTGACGCAGTTCAACAGAGAATATAAACGGATGTTTGGTGAGCCTCCGCATCGCGATATAACGCTTCGACGCGGCATTGCGGGCTGACGGGGAACGACGTCGAACGCGGCGCATCCGATGGCTTGCGACCTGTCTGAAGGCACTGTGCATGACGCGTCGTGCGCTCCCGACGCCATGTTCTGACGGATACGTCGTGCCGGACACGCGTCGGGGATGCCCTGCGCCGCCCGTCAGCACGGCAAGGACATCGCCTTTTTCGCGGAAGGCCCCGCAAGGATGCCGGGGCCGCCTCCGGCGCGACGGCAAAACGTATCCCGGCCTTCCTCTGCCGGCATCCCGACCGCATGGTCCCGGGCCAGGCGGCCTCAGCGCAGCGACGTATTTATTTTGCCGATATAGTAGAAGAACCGGGCGCGCGCGCTCTGAAATTCCCGCAGGGCCTCGCTGGCGTCGGTCTCCGCCTGACTGAGCGTGAGCTGGGCGTCCATCAGTTCGGTGATGGTGCCGACGCTGGTCATGTAGCGCTTGCTCGCCATATCGTAGTTTTCCTGCGCGGCCACGATGCCGGCCCGCGTGGTCTGGATGAGCTCGCGGGCGGCGTTGATGTCGAGCAGGGCCCGTATGACGTCCGTACGCGCGCCGGCCACGGCATCCTCGAAGTCCTTTTGCAGGGATTCGGCCCGCTTTTTCTCGGCAAGGCTGGCAAAGGTCGTCTGCCCGCCGCTGAAGACTTCCCAGCTGAAGCTGATGCCGGCCGCCCAGTAGCGGCGGGTATAGTCGGAAAAGCGCTTCTCGTCATAATCCCGGCTGTACTTCATGCTGTCCAGCGTGGCGTCCACGCGCGGCAGATATTCTCCCAGCCGGATGTTCATGTCCTTGTAGGCCATCTGCACGGTCTTTTGCGCGATGACAAGATCGGGGCGGTATTTGAGGGCCGCCTTGATGGCCTCCAGCTCGCTGTAGGCGACCGCCGTGCCGTAGTCGGCCAGATCGCCCCTGTAGTCCGCCTCCTGTCCGTCCTTCAGGCCCAGATATTTGGCGAGCTGCACCTCGGCGTTGCGGATGTCGTTTTTGACGCGGATGACCTGCTGTTCGGCCCGCAGCAGCTCCGTCTTGTTCTGCAGCACGTTGGCGTACGGGGCCATGCCCACCTTGACGAACTGTTCCGCCGCATGGAGTTGTGTCTTGATGCGTTCGACGGCCTTGTCGGCGCTTTTCCTGTCTTCGCGCAGCTTGAGGAGCTGCAGGAACTGAAGCTGCACATTGCAGGCAAGTTCGTGCTGCGCCTGCTGATGCCGCGCCTTTTCCACCTCCACGGCGATGCGGGATTTCTGAAGGCCGTTCAGATGGCTGAAGCCCGCAAAGAGCGACAGGCTCAGGCGCGCGCCGCTGTTCCAGGTACGCGCACTGAGATCATCGACGCTGTAGGCCTGCTGCTCATCAAAGTTGCTGACCCGGTTATACGAGCTGATCAGGCTGACGCGCGGCCAGAAGTAGCTTTGCGCCACGCCGACGTTCATGCGGGCCTGCTCCAGCAGGAGGAGCTTGGCCTCCACGCCGGGATTGTTCCTGAGCGCCAGTTCCACCGCCTGTTCCAGGCTGAGGCTTTGTCGGGCATGGGCCGGCAGCGGCAGCAGGCAGCAGATGAGGAAGGCAAGAAGGATGTGTTTCATGGGGCGACACCTAGGGGGCGAGGTTGGCCCGGCGGGGAGCGCGGGCGGTCCGGGGAACAAGGTAGACGGACTTGCCGCCGGCGGTGCGAAAGGCGAGACTGTCGCCGACGGTTTTCCAGGAGACGGCCTCCAGCAGACGCAGCACGTCCGTTTCGTCCAGCAGGCGGAGCATGCGGCCTTCCTCTTCCGTCGGTTCGAAGCGGATGCCGCTCTCCGGGCCGAGGCGGTAGCGTGCTTCGGCACGCAGCCCGGCCCCGGCAAGGACGATGCTGCCCTCCCGCGGGCCGTGGGCGCGGAAGGTGCAGAGGACGGGCCGGGCCGGGTCCTGCCGCTCCAGCAGCCAGGGAGCCGTGCCGCAGACGTCGGCGAAGGACGGCTGCCGGGCCATGAGGCCGGACGGGATGCGGGCGGACTGCGCGCGCAGGCTTTCCACCACCAGCCCGTCATGGCGCAGCCGGGCCATGAGCTCCACAAACAGGGGCGTTTGCGGCTCCGGCCCGTCCGGCATGCCCAGCACGGCAAGGTCGAGGCCGCTGCCGCTTTCCCGCAGGAGCAGGCGGCCGTCCGCGCCGTCATGCAGGACGCCCATGAGGCGGACCGGCGTCACGCGCAGCGCTTCCCGCTCCAGCACGAAGAGGACGGAGGGCGCACCGGGCCAGGGGGCCATATCCAGATAGACGGTTCCCCGGCCGCCGATCTGTGCGCGGCGGTGCAGGCCGTAGGGATTGTCCAGCAGCAGATGGGCCCCGTCGCCGGACTGCCGCCAGCTGCCGCTGACGCTCGCCAGCAGGACGGATCCGCCCCTGTGCCGGACCTGCGTTTGCAGGATGAACAGGTCATCGTTCAGCAGGCGGAGTTCCAGCTCCACCTCCCTGCCGTCCACGTTCGCGCGGGCAACGCAGGACACCCCTGCCGGCAGCCGCGGGAAGGCCGCGGCCAGGGCCCGGCCCACGGGCCAGACGAGGAAGACGGCGAGAAAAACGACGAGGAAGGCGGCAGGGACAAACGCGGGCGGACGTCGCATGTCAATCCCGCAGGGCGCGGTCCCAGCTCTTGAGCAGCGGCTCCATGATGTAGAAGAGGACGCTGCGCTGCTTTGTGGTGATGAACACCGTGACGGGCATGCCCGGCGAGAGGTAGGCGTTTTCCTTCCTGAGCGCCGCGGGATCGATCTCCACATGGCAGAGATAATAGGGCATGACCCCGCCGGGGGTCTGCTGCTCCAGCCGGTCGGCGGAAACATAGGTGACCCGCGCCGGGATGTGCGGCACAAGGCGCGTATCAAAGGCGTCAAGCTGCACCAGCGCATCCTGTCCGGCGTAGACCTCGGTAATCTTGTTGACCGGGACCTGCGTCTCCACGATGAGGGGCGTATTTTCCGGCACGATGTCCATGAGCGGTTCGCCGGGCTTGACCACGCCGCCGCGCGAATGCACCTTGAGATCCACCACCTTGCCCGCCACCGGGGCCGTCACCTGCAGGCGGCTCTTGGCGTCCTTGAGGGGCCGCAGGCGTTCGCGGGTCTGGGCCATCTCGTTCTGGAGCCGGCCCAGATCGGCCGTGGCCGTGGCCACGAACTGATTACGCAGATCCTCCATACGCAGTTTGAGTTCCGTGGCCCGCTGCCGGGCCTCGGCCACGGACTGCCGCAGCTGACCGCGGCTGCCCTCATGGGTGGCGAGGTTGCGCTCCAGCTCCAGTATCTGGGATTTTTCCAGATAGCGCTGGCGGAACAGCTCGCGCTTGGCGTTCAGCTCTTCCCGCAGGGTGGCTATGATCTTGGTCTCGGCGGCGATCTGGTCCTGGAAGCCCGCCACCTGGGCATCGAGCTGGGCTATCTGCGTCTCGATGAGCGAGAGCTGGCCGCGCAGGGCATCACGCCGGCTCTCGAAAATCTTGCTTTCGTTGGCGAGCACATCGGCGCAGTGCAGCTCGTCCGCCATGTCCCGGAGCTCGTCGGGCCAGATGAGCTCCGGCCCGAGCACCTTTTCCACGGCGGCGCGCTCGCCGGCGGCCAGCTGCGCCACGAGCTGCTGTTGCAGCATGGCGGTGGAGGCGTCCACCTGCACGGACTGCAGGGTGATGAGCGGCTGTCCGAGGCGGACGCTCTCCCCTTCGCGCACGAGGATGTCCTCCACGATGCCGCCTTCCAGATGCTGGACGGTCTTGCGTTCCGACTCGATCTTGATCTTGCCGGGAGCGACCACCGCGCCGCTGATCTGGCCGAACACGGCCCACAGCCCCATGCCGCCGAAAAAGAGCAGGATGATGCACAGCCCCTGCCGGATGATGCGGTTGGGGTCCTCCACCTCATTGCCCTTGCTCTCGCGGGCCACGACGTCGGAAAGGGGGCGGATGGCGGTCGTCTCGAGGAAGCGGAGGGCTTTTTCAAGGAATCGCTTAGCCATGCTGCACCTCCCCGGCGGCATTTGCCGCGGGCGGCGGGGGCACGGCCGCCTGTCCGCCGCCGGCAACGGCGTTTTGCCGGGCTGCCCCGGCCGTCCGGGCGTTGGCCTCGGCGAGCTGTTGCAGCACCTGCTGACGGCTGCCGCACAGGGTGATCCGCCCGTCCTGCATGACGAGGATGTTGTCCACCAGCGCGAGGATGTCCGGCCGGTGCGTCACGAGCACCACGGTGCTCCCCCGCTGCTTGCAATTCTGGATGGCAAGGCGCAGCGAGGCTTCGCCCTCTTCGTCAAGGTTGGAATTGGGTTCATCCAGCACCACAAGGCGCGGGTCGCCGTAGAGGGCGCGGGCAAGGCCGATGCGCTGCCGCTGCCCGCCGGAAAGCGCGCCCCCGAGCTCGCCGATCTGGGTATCGTAGCCGTGGGGCAGGCGCAGGATCATCTGATGGACGCCGGCCTGCTGTGCGGCCGCGATGACGGCCCGGGAGTCCACTTCGCCCATGCGGGCGATATTCTCGGCCACGGTCCCGGCAAAGAGCTCCACATCCTGCGGCAGATAGCCGATGAAGGGGCCCAGCCGCTCGGGGTCCCAGTTCGCGATGTCCGCGCCGTCGATGCGCACCTTGCCGGCCGTGGGCTGCCAGATGTTGAGCAGCAGCTTGCAGAAGGTGGACTTGCCGGCCGCGCTGGGGCCGATGATGGCCAGCGCCTGCCCGGCCAGCATGCGGAAGCTCATGCCCCGGATGACCTGCCGCTGCCCCACGGCAAAATAGAGGTTCTCCACCGCTATCTCCCCGCGCGGATCCGGCAGATGCATGTTGTTGGGCCGTATGGTCGCGTCAAGGGTGGCTTTCAGCCGCTTGTAGGCGGCCAGCGCATCGAGGGACTGGCGATAGGTGGCCATTGCCTGATCTATGGGGGCCAGCGCCCGCCCCATGATGATGGAGGCGGCGATCATCACCCCGGCCGTCGTCTGATGCTGTACGGTCAGGTAGGCCCCCACGGCGTAAATGGCGACCTGCAGGCCGACCCTCAGGGCCTTGCTCACGGCATGGATGAGGCCGGCCGCGCGGCTTGCGCGGGTCTGGAGGCGGATGATGGCGTCATTGACCTTGCGCCAGCGGCGGGAGACGTTGCCCGCCATGCCCAGGGCCCGCACGATGCTCGCATTGCGCATGGCGGTTTCGGTGAAGCGGGAGGCATGCAGATTGAGTTTGGTGGCCGCTTCGAGCCGCTTGCGGGTGAGGCGCTCCGTACCGATGCCCAGGATGAACACCAGCACGCCGCCAGCCACGGCCACGCCGCCGAGCAGCGGATGCAGGATGAAGATGAGCAGGAAGTAAATGGGCATCCACGGCACGTCGAAAAAGGCGAAGACCGCGCTGCCGCCCAGAAAGTTCCGCAGGGTCTGCACGTCGCGGGGGCTGCCCTGCTCGCCTCTGACGCCTTCGGGCGCGGCGGCGGCCAGCAGGGAGCGGTAGAGGACGTCCTCGCCCAGCATGTCGTCGAAGGCTATGCCCGCGCGCACGAGCAGGCGGGAGCGTATCCATTCCAGCAGGGCCATGACCACAAGGCAGATGACCGCGGCAAGCGTGATGACCGCCAGGGTGGACAGATTGTAGCTGGTGAGCACCTTGTCGTAGACCTGCAACATATAGATGGAGAAGGTGAGCTGCAGGACATTGATGAACAGGCTGAAAAAGAAGGCGTAGCCAAAAAAGCGTCGGCAGGCGATCAGGAATGCGTGCATGGGGTCTCTTGTCTGGCTGGTCGCCACGGCGAAGAACGGGAAACGCCGGTTCAGGTGGAACGATGGCGTATATATAAGCAGCGGCCGGGGCTTGTCCAGACTATGGACGCGAAAAAAGACCCGAAGGCATTGCCTTCAGTAAAAAAGAGGCTATGTTGACCTTTGCCGCAAAACCCATGCGCATCCCACGGAAAGGCGCGCCACCTTTCCCGTATGGCTGCGCGCCGAACTGACACACAGGGGTACACCCAAATGTGACAATCCCAAGAGACACCTCTCCTGTAGCTGATCCCTGTTCCCTTGTCAAATATTTTTTCCCCTTTTCGGCGGCGGCCGGGGGATCACGGACATTTCCCTACCGGGCGCACTGTTTCAGGATGCGGTAAATGGACTGACGCGACATGCCGAACGTTCGGGCGATGCAGGCGACCGGCTCCTTCATGCGCTTGCGGCGGCAGATGTCCCGCACCTGCTCACTGGTCAGACGCGGCTTGCGGCCCTTGTATTTGCCCTTGGTGCGGGCGATGGCGATGCCTTCCCGCTGGCGTTCCCGTATGAACGCGCGCTCGAATTCAGCCACTGCGCCGATGATCTGCAAATGCAGCCGCTGGAAGGGCGAGGCGTCATCCGTAAAGATGAGGCGCTCCTTGTGGAAGCGCACGGTCACGCCGCGATCCGCCATCTCTTCCAGCAGATGCAGCAAGTCCCGCAGATTGCGCGTCAGCCTGTCGATGCTGTGTACATGCAGGGTATCCCCCTGCCGCAATGCCGCCAGACATTCCCGCAGTTCAGGCCGGTTGGTATCGCCTCCGCTTACGGTGTCCAGAAAAACCTTGTCGAGTCGCACGCCCTCAAGCTGCCGTTCCGTATGCTGACCGCAGCTGCTGACGCGAACATAGCCTATATCCATCTGTAAACTCCTCAAGCCGAACCCTGCCACGCAGGCCGCATCTCCCCTCCTGAAGGCCGTACGCCCGGAAGTCCGCGGCAAGCCTTTCCGAACAGTGCCAGGCGTTTTTGTTGGCGGAAAGGGTGTCGCATTTGGGTGTACCCAAGTGGGACGAAACAAGGGACCACCTTCAGGATACACGCTATCCTGACAATATCAATTTTTTTATGGAGGATATCATGTCCGCACCCGCATGGTTCAACTACGAGACCTATCTCGTCAACAAGCTGGCCCAGTTGAAGACTGCCGATCCCGAGCAGTACGGCGACTACACCGAGGCCGAACTGAAAGCCAGCATGCTGGAGGCCGGCTACAGCAATGATGCCGACGGCATGTATCAGCACTTCGAGCAGTTCGGCAACGCCGAGAACGTGAGCCCCTCGCCCTACTTCGTGGTGAGCGAATATCTGGCCAACAAGCTGACCCAGTTGCAGACCCTCGACCCCGAGCAGTACGGCAGCTTCACCGTGACCGACGTGGCCAACAGCTTTGCCGAAGCCGGCCTCTCCGCCTGGGATCACTACACGCTGTTCGGTCAGGCCGAAGGCGTGAGCCCCTCCGCCATCTTCGATAACAACGCCTATCTGGCCGCCAAGCTGGAACAGCTGAAAACGCTGGACCCCGCCCAGTACGGCGAATACACCGTGAAAGATGTGGTCAATGCCTTTGCGGCCGAGGGCCTGAACCCCATCGAGCATTACATGCTCTTCGGCATCAATGAAGATCTTTCCTACAGCCCCGTCACGCCGGAACCGCCCGTCACCGACGAGCTGACCACCGCCCGCGACGTGCTGACCCTTGACGCCGGCGACAGCATCATTGCCGGTGTGGCCTCCGCCCTGAGCGCCGAAAAAACCCTCAATGAAAATGACCTCATCGACGGCGGCGAGGGCAACGACACCCTGCGCGTGACCCTGGACGCCAACTTCAACGGCTTCACCGTCACCGACGATCCCAACACCACCGGCGGCATGAAGAACGTGGAAAATGTGGAACTGACCAACAACGGTTCCATCACCCGCACCTTCTCCGCCAAGGGCAGCGAAGGCGTGACCACCTACACCCTGCATGCGGGTGAGGCCGGCACCGGCGCCATCAACCTCAAGGATCTTGCCGCCGCGGGCATCACCGTCAACGTGGACGGCCTGCAGAAAGGCACCACGGACGTGCAGTTCGCCACCGGCGCGCTGACCGGCGCGGAAGACAGCATGACCTTCGGTCTCAACAACGTGGGCGCCGCCGCCGCTTCCGCCACGGCCGATCCCACCTATGTGGGCCTGAAGGCCACCACTGGTCTGGAAAGCGTGACCATCAACGCTTCCGGCGTCAACTATGCCGACCTGAGCGGGCTGGATGCGGCTTCCGTCGCCGTCACCGGCGCGGGTTCGCTGGAGGCCAGCGCCGTCAACGCCGCGCTGACCAGCCTTGACGCCTCCGCCGCCACCGGCAGCGTCAGCGCCGATCTGAGCGCCGCCACCATGCAGACCGTCAAGGGCGGCGCGGGCGACGACACCTTCATCGTAAAAGGCCTTGCTCCCACCGCGGTGCTGGAAGGCGGCGAGGGCAACGACACCCTGATCATCAGCGAATCCGGCGCTGCCACCCTGCAGCCCACGGTCTCCGGTTTTGAGACCATCGGCATTGCGGACAATACGGGCGCCATCACCCTGTCCGCCAAGAACGCGCAGGACTTCACCACCCTGCTGCTGGAAAACACGGGCGCCAAGGTGACCGTGGCCAACCTGAGCGGCAGCACCTTCACCGTCGAATCCCTTGGCGCTGAAAAGGGTGCGGCGACGACCAACACCGCCGTCATTGCCGACGCCGTGGATCTGACGGTCAACGTCAACGCCGGCGATGACGCTGAAAAGGCGCAGACGGTCACCACCGATATCACGGCTGCCTCCGCCCCCAATGCGGTCATCAATGTGGGCGCCAACGTGGCGGCTGCCGGTATCTTCACCTTCGGCGCGGCCCAGAGCGTGCAGCTCAACGTGGCCAGCAACAAGGTGGATGATGCCGAGCAGACCTCCTTCGCCGGCACAATCACCGCCGCCAAGGCCCAGAGCCTCGAAGTCAAGGCCGAAGGCGCCCTGGGCTCCAGCGCGAAATTTGACGTCGCCAACGCCGCCAGCGTGGTGCTGGATGCCGCCCAGGGTGGCACGGCTGCCATTGTCGCCGGTAAGGCCACGGATGTGCGCCTGACGGCGGGTGGCGATCTCTCGCTGAGCGGTTCCAACCTTGCCGCGGCCCAGTCCGTGACCGTGGTGCAGAACGACGGTGCACTGACTGGCGATATCGCCCTGACCGGCCTGAACAGCCTGAACGTCTCCGGGGATGGCGCGAAATCCGCCGTGACCTTTGGTGCCTTGGGCAGCGCCAGCAATGACTACTCGCTCAACGTGGTGGCGAGCGGCCTGGCTGCCGGCTTCACCAGCGGCGCTGTGGCGTCCAAGGGCGACATCAGCCTTGATTTCTCCGCCGTTTCCGGCGACGTCACCCTCGGCGCCATTACCGGCGGCGCTGACGTGAGCCTGGCCGCCAGCCAGCTCGGCGACAATACCTTCGGTGCAATCAAGGCGGCCGGCAGCGTCGACGTGCAGGCCATCGGTCTGCTTGGCGACCAGCTTACCCTGGGCGACATCACCGCAACTGGCGATAACAGCAATGTGTCGCTGGTGGTTGACGGAACCGCCACGGTGAAGGGCCTCGAAAACATCAGCGCTACGGGCAGCGTCAATGTCGACCTTTCCGGCTACATGGGCGATACTTTTGCCTTGACCACCATCAAGGGTGCGGACGTTACCTACGTCGGCGCTGATTTGGTGGCGAACGATCTCGGCACAGTCACTGCCAGCAGCCTGAACTTCACCGGCGGCCTTGAGGTGGATACCGTTACCCTGGAAGGCGTCGACAATGAAACGTCCCTTACGGCTACCCTGGACACCGGTACTGGTACGGATGTCGTAACGGTCAATGGCGTTGCCTCCACGGAAACCATCACCGTTTCCGGCGATCTGGGCGGTGACAATGAAGCTGTCACGGTCGACGGTTCCGCCAACGTCACCTCCGGCATGACGATCAACATCGGCGGCCTGACGGGCTACGCCACGTCCGCCATCACCGGCACCAGCTTCTCCGATACCATCATCGGCGGCAGCGGCGATGACACCATTACGGCCGGGGCGGTGAGCTTTGCGACGGCTGGATCGGCGGAAGTTCCCGCCGTGCAGGGTTCCGCGACGTATACTTTCTCCGGGTCCTTGACTGGTGATGCTGCAAAAACCATCCAGATTGGCTCTGTTACTTCTGCAGCAGTGCCGACTGGAACAGATATCAACAATCTAGCTGACCTCATTGCTTTCATCAACAGCGACTCGTTTCTGAACGTCGCCTTCGTGGCTTCCGAGAACAGTGGTAATTTGGTGATTACGGAACTTGCTGGCAAGGAGGGTGACTACATTACCAGCACAACACCTCCTACGATTACCGCCACTGGTCTTACTTTGACGGGTAAAGGCGATGCGACGGCAGGTTCCGCGCTCGTTCCCGCTGTGCCCGCCACTGACGGCATCGTCGACACGCTGACCGGTGGAGCTGGTGCGGATGTCTTCGAGCTGTCTGTGGCTGGCTTGCAGAGCACGGCAAACACGGACTCGGCCACGACCATCATCACCGACTTCAGTACCGCCGATGGTGACACGCTGAAAATCGGTTCTCTTGGTGCGGGTTCCGGCACCGCTTATATGGAAGATGTCGCAACGTATAACAGCCTTTCCGCTCTGCTGACGGCTGCTGACGTCGCGCTGGATGGTACGGTCAAGTATGTGGCCGCCATGTTCAATGGCGATACCTACATCGTGGCTGACAATGCCGGTTCCGGCCATTCCGCTATCGTTCAGCTTCAGGGCGTCAGCCTTGACCAGCTGGATGATACCGGCAGCTTCATCACCGCCTAACCTCCAACCTCCCCCCGGCCCCGCCCGTGCGGCGGGGCCGGTTCCCCCTGAGGGAAATTTTCGCATGGACATGTCGTCATCCTTTCGCAGCCGCGCAACAGGCGGCGTTCAGCGGGCAGATCTTTGCCGCCGGAACGCGGCGTGGCGTCGCGGGACGGAAGGGTGCACGTTCCGGCCCATGCCCGAAACGGCCGGAATCGGGCGCTGCCGCCCCGGCGCGGCGCGGCGGTTCCGGCGCAGGGCAATGAACACCCGCTGACAAGACGGGAATGGCGACAGGCGGCGGATGGCGTCGAAGCGGGCGACATCCATCGGCAGTCCGTCCATGAGGAGACCTGACCACGCATTTTCCCTGACCAGCCCGTAAGCCGCTGACGGCTGGTGGGCGGGCCGCATCGGTCGCACCGGCGCGGTCCGCCACAGGGAGATGCCAGGGCGTCGCCCCCCGGCCCCGAAGGCCGTCCCCGGCGGCATACCACCCCACCCCTTCCGGCCTGCGCGGCCGATGCCGAGGCGACATGTCACACCCGTTCGTCAGCGTGCTTGTCAGCAGCTACAATTACGCCCGCTATCTGCCCGCGGCGCTGGACAGCGTGCTTGCCCAGACCTGGCCGCACCTCGAGCTCATCGTGGTGGACGACGGCTCCGCCGATCACTCGCTGGACATTGCCCGGGCCGCCGCCCTGCGGGACGGGCGCGTGCGCGTCCTCACCCATGCCGACGGCGGCAATCACGGGCTGGCGGCCACCACGCGGCTGGGCCTTGCCCAGTGCCGGGGCGACTATGTGGCCTTTCTGGAATCGGACGACGTCTGGCACGCGGACTGCCTGCGCGAACGCCTGGAAACCGTGGCGCGCACCGGCGCGGACGTGGTGCTGAACGACATCTTTCCCCTGTTCATGCCCGGGGCCGCCGAGGGCTGGTATGTCGGCTATGTGCCGCGCGTCATGCGCTGGCACGCCGCGCGCAGCCGCGACGGACGCGAGGCCTACACGGCGCATGCCGCCTTTCTGCTGGAAAACCGCATCCCCACCCTTTCCTGTGCCATGCTTGCCGCGCCCCTGCTGCGTACGCTCTCCCTCCAGCCGCCCGTGCCCGTCTGGTTCGACTGGTGGCTGTGGACGCAGGCCGCCGCCCAGGCCCGTTTCGCCTATGTGCCCCGCGCCCTGACCGGCTGGCGGCAGCATGCGGCCAGCCTGCACCGCGTCATCACGCCCGCCGCCTATCTGGCGGACTACGCCCGCATGGGCCGCGCCATGCGGCGCGTCCATCTGCGCCCGCTGCTGCGCCGTGGACACCCCGGCTGGGCGATTTTTCTCTGTCTTCCTTCCGTCCTGCGGATAGGGGCACGGCTTGCCCTGCCCCTTTTCCGCTTCGGGCCGCGCCGCACCCTGTCCATGCTGCGGGAGCGTCTGCGCCCCGCCCGCAGGCGGCCCGAGGCATCCCCTCTTCCTCTGTCGCCGGGCCACAAGGCCGGCAGCAGGCAGATCTGATCCACGCAAGGTCCCTCCGAAATGCTGCACCGCCATCTTGCCGCCCTGCTCCTCCTGCCGGCCTCCTTCCGCGTGCATCGCTCCTTCGGGCGCTGGCGCGCGGCCTGGCAGGCCGGTCCCTACGTTTTTTTTCGTCAGATCCTCAACGAGGCCCCGGCCTGCGTCCATCGCGGGGACGGCCCGCTTGTGCGGCTGACCTGCTATTATCCGATGCGTCTGGCCCAGGAGGTGCTGGCCGCGCGCGGCTGTCTGCCCGGTCTGCGCGCCGGCTTGCACAAGCTGCGTCATCGCGGCCCCGTCCCGTCCCCCACTCCGGCGGACAACGACCGGCGCTGGCAAAATGACCGTCTGCCCCTGCCCGCGCTGGAGGAGCTGACGGCCGTCATGGCCGACCCGGCCCTGCGCGTCATCAGCTTCGACATCTTCGACACCCTGCTCGTGCGGCATGTGCTGCGGCCGCATGACGTCTTCAGCCTGGTCGCGGCCAGGGTGGACGCGCGCCACGGCGTCCATTTCCAGCGCATGCGCGCCCCGGCGGAGGCGGAACTGGGCCTGCCCAATCCCACGCTGGAGCAGATCCATGCCCACATGGCCCGGCGGCACAACCTGTCGCCGGAGACCGCCGCCGCCCTGCGGGAAGCGGAACTGCGCTGCGAGCGCGACGTGCTGCGCGCCCGCCCGGCCGCCCGCGCCCTGTATGACGCGGCCCGCCGCCTCGGCAAACGGATCATCGCCGTCTCGGACATGTACCTGCCCGCCGCCTTCCTGCGCGACATGCTGCGCGAGAACGGCCTGGCGGTCGATGCCCTCTACGTCTCCTGCGAGCAGGGCGCCCGCAAGAGCGACGGCGCGCTTTACGACCGTGTGGCGGAACAGGAAGGCTGCGCCCCCGGCGAGATGCTCCATTTCGGCGACAACCGCCACAGCGACGTGGAACAGGCGCTGAAGCGGGGCGTCTGCGCCCACTGGCTGCCGTCGGTGCAGGCACTTGCCTGCCCCACGCCGGAACTCTGGCGGGAGACCTTTGCCGCCGCGCGGGCCGCCGAGCCGCGCACGAGCCCCTATCTTGCCCTTGCCCTTGCCCGCGTTTACGGCGATCAGGTCGATTTTTCGCGCGATATGGCCCGCTTCGCCTCGCTGGCGGAAGCCGGAGAGCTGCTGCTCGCCCCCCTGCTCACCGCCTTTGCCGTGCGCCTCGCCACGGACAAGGAGCTCACGCGCGGGTACGGCCGCCTGTATTTCGCCGCCCGCGACGGCTGGCTGCCCTTCCGGGTCTATGAGCGGGTACGACGCCGGCTCGGCGGCCTGCCCGCCGTCTACTTCGCGGCGGGACGCCGCGCGTATTCCCCCTTCCTCTATGATGATTTTCCAAGCTATCTCAAGGGTATCCGCTCGCTCGCCCAGCCGGAGCGGCACACCCTGCGCCATGTGCTGCTGGCCTGTCTGGGCGACGGCCCCCTGACGCGGGAGCTCTTCGCCCGCCTGGGCGAGGAGGAGCTCGCCCGGCCCTTCCTGTTCGAAAAACGGCGCTGTCTGGCGGCGCTGCGCCCCCATGCCGCGCACATCGACGCCCTCCTGCGGCGGAAGCGGGAGCGCATCCGCCGCTACTACCAGCCCCTTTTCGCCGAAGAGGGCGAACGCGTGCTGGTGTTCGACCTTGGCTATGCCGGCAGCATCGGCGAGGCCCTGCACGCGGCCACGGGCAAGATCGTGGACAAGCTCTATTTCTGGTCCGACCCCGAAAATGACGAGCGCGACCGCCGCCTTGGCTCCACCACGCGCTGTCTGCTGCACACGGGCAACCATCTGCGCCTTTTGCTGGAGGAACTCTTTTCCCCGGCGCGGGGGGGCGTCATCGACTTTACCGAGGACGGCCGCCCCGTTTACGAGGACGTGGACCTGTCCCCGGCACTGCGGGCGGACATGGAAGCCCTGGAAAAAGCCTGCTGCGACTATGCCGACGCCTTTTGCGACAGCTTCGCCGATCTGGCCCCCTCCCTGGCCCTGCCGGACGGCGACGCCTTCCTGCCGCTGCTGGAAAGCCTGCTTTTTCGCTCGCCCTTTTGCAACGAACGGCTGTTGCGGGACATCATCTTCCCCGATCCCGTCCACTGTGCGGCCCCGACCTCCCTGCAAAAGAAACAGGATGCCCTCATCCTCCGTACCGACACCTTCGCCGGAACCGGCTTCCTGGACCCCGCCCTGCCCCTTGCCCCCCTCACGTCCGTCCCCCGGCGCACGCGGCCCGTGGGCCTGCACGTCCATTTGCACAATTTTGCCCTGGCCGGGGAATTCCTGCGCCAGCTCCGGCGTTTCCCCGCGCCCTTCGACCTCTTCCTGACCCTGACGGACGCGCGAGCCTGCGCGGCGGCGCGGCGGCTCTTCGCCCCGGCCCTGCTGCCCGCCGTACGGGAAGTCCATGTGCTGCTGGTGGAAAATCGCGGCCGGGACGTGGCCCCCTGGATCATCGGTATGCGCCCCTTCCAGCAGCGCTACGACCTCTTCTGCCATGTACACGGCAAGCAGTCCCCGCATCTGCCCTTCGGCGACGCCTGGCGGCGCTATCTGCTGCACAACCTGCTCCATCCCGCCGCGGTCAGCGCCATAATGGCGCACTTTGCGGAAGATCCGCGACTGGGCTGCGTCTTTCCCCCCATCTGCCCCGAGCTGCTGGCCTGCATGCGCGCCGGCCACATCTCCCCGGGCGGCCATGACGGCGAAGTGCCCGAGGCGGAAGACCTGCTGCGCCGCCTCGGCCTGCGCCCCGAGCTGTGCCGCGCCGATCTCTGCTTTTCGGCCGGAACCATGTACTGGTACCGGCCCGAGGCCCTGCGCCAGCTCTTCACCTTCGATCTGGCGCTGGAAGAGTTTCCGGCCGAGCCCATCGGCATCGGCGGCACCATCGCCCATGCGCTGGAGCGCCTCCCCGTGCCGCTGGCCCGGCACAACGGCTACGAGGCCGGCCTCTTTGCGCTGGATTTGCCGCCCTATACGGGCGACAGCTCGCCGGAGGAGGCATGAGCGCCCTGCTCCGCCTGCTTGACCTCACGGCGGCCCCCCGCCTCGTCTGGCGGCATCGCGGCCTCTTTTGCCAGCTCCTGCGGCGCAACATCGCGGCCCGCTATCGCGGCTCCGTGCTGGGCATCATCTGGTGTTTCGCCCATCCGCTGCTGATGCTCGCGGTCTACAGCTTCGTTTTCGGCATCATCTTCCAGTCCCGCTGGGGCATCGAGAGCCTGGACGACGAGCGCGCGGCCTTCCCGCTGATCATGTTTTGCGGCCTGACCATGTTCAACATCTTCGCCGAAAGCTGCAACACGGCGGGCAACCTCATCGTGCAACAGGCAAACCTCGTCAAAAAGGTCATCTTCCCGCTGGAGCTGCTGCCGCTCATCACGGTCTGCACGTCCTTCGTCTTCGGGCTGGCCTGGTTCCTGCTGCTGTCCGCCGGGGCCCTCTGCTTCCTGGAGACGGCGAGCTGGACCATGCTGCTCTTGCCGCTGACCCTGCTGCCTTTGCTGCTCCTTTCCGCCGGGCTGGCCTGCCTCATCTCCGCCCTCGGGGTCTATCTGCGCGACATCCCCCAGCTCGTGGCCGTGGTCGTGCACATCCTCTTTTTCATGACGCCCATCTTCTACCCCCTTTCCCTCGTGCCGGAACGCCTGCGCGTCCTCCTGCTGTGCAACCCCCTGACCCCCATCGTGGAGGAGAGCCGCAAGCTCTTCCTCTACGGCATGCAGCCGGATTACGGCCTCTGCCTTCTTTTGCTGCTGCTCTCCCTGCTGGCGTTCCAGCTCGGTTTCCGCTGTTTCGTCAAAATGAAAAAGGGCTTTGCCGATGTGCTCTGACGAGCTCTCCCGCCCGCTGGCCGGGGAGCGCATCGTCGGCCTCGACATTTTGCGCGGCCTGGCGACGTGCGCCGTCATCCTGTTGCATATCCTGCTTGTAACGCCGGGCGATCTGCTGTTCCAGTGCGACGGGATCACCTGGCGCACCGTCTATGTGGGCAACTGCATGCTGGAATGCTTCTTTGCCCTGAGCGGCTTCCTCATCGGCGGGGCCCTGCTGCGCTACGAACGCTTCGACAGGGCCCGCATGACCAATTATGCCGTGGACAGGGCGACCCGCATCCTTCCCGCCTATTATGCCGTCTTTTTCCTTCTGACGGCATGGGATCTCCTCTCCGGCGATCCCCCGGCGATACATTACAGCTACCTGCTGTTCGCGCAATGCTGGCTCGACAACATGTATTTCATCGGCGTCGCCTGGACGCTTTCCATCGAAGCGTTCTCCTATCTGCTGCTGCCCGTCATCATCCGGGCCTGCCGCGCCAGGACGCCCGCCGGGCAAAACGACCATGCCCTCCTCATCGGCGTCTGCGTCGCCATCATCCTCATCGAATCCCTGCTGCGTTTCGGCGTCGCCCTGTCCACGCCGGACATCCACATGGATGATGCCGTGCGTAAACAGGTGCACCTGCGGCTTGATGCCCTGCTCTACGGGCTTATCGTGGCCTGCCTGAAGCGGACCCGCCCCGCCCTTTACCGCCGCCTTGCCCGCCCGGCCGTCTTCCTTGCGGCCGTCTGCGGCATGCTGGCGCTGGTGGAGTGGCAATATGCCGACCTCTTCATCCGCCATCTTCCCGGCGAGCGGCACAAGCCCCTCCACGCGCTGCTGGATTTTCCGCTCTCCGGCGTCCTTGCGGCGAGCCTCATCCCCTTCTGCGAGAGCATGCGGCCCGGCCGCCTCCCCCGGGCGGCGGACAGGCTGTCCGCCTTTTTCCAGTATGTGGCGAAGATATCCTATTCCCTGTATCTCATCCACCTCCCCCTTGTTTTCGTGGCCATGCGCGTTTATGCGGCGCTGGCTTCGCACAATGCCGTGCTGAACCATCTTACCTTTTGCGGCGTGGTGATCGTCTATCTCCTTGCCTGCTTCCTCCTTGCCGACGCCATGTTTGCCCGCATCGAGCGGCCCGCCATGCGGCTGCGAAAAAAACTGAGGATGAAAACGACATGACTGAAGTATCCATGCGGGCGCGCGACGCCATGACGGAAGACATCTCCCTGCTTGCCTTCCTTTCCCACTATCTGGACCGCGAGCTCCCGGCACGACCGCCCCGGGCGGACCACATGCCGTGGGGGTGGGAGGGGCACATCCTGTTCGCCGACATGCTGGTGCGCGGCGTTCGCCCGCGGCTTCTCGTCGAACTGGGGACGCATACCGGCGTTTCCTTTTTCGCCTTTTGCGAGGCCGTGCGAGCGGCATGGCTCCCGACCCGCTGCATCGCCGTGGACACCTGGAAGGGCGACGAGCAGGCCGGATTCTACGGCGAGGAGGTCTATGCCGACGTCGCCGCGCATGCCGAAGCGCACTACCCGCTGATCGCCACTCTCATGCGTATGCCCTTTGACGAGGCCCTTGCCAGCATGGATGAAGCATCCATCGACATCCTGCACATCGACGGCCTGCATACCTATGATGCCGTACGGCATGACTTTGACGCCTGGCTGCCCAAAGTCCGCCCGGGAGGCATCGTGCTGCTGCATGACGTGGCCGAACAGCGCGAGGGCTTCGGCGTCTGGAAGCTCTGGCTTGAGATCGCACCGCTTTCCCCGGAGACCTGCCGCTTCCCCCATTCGCACGGGCTGGGCGTCTGGCGCAAGCCCGGCGGCCCCGCACTGGACGACGTCTTTCTGCGGGCGCTCCTTGCGTCCGGCCCGGAGGCCTCGGCGGCGGTACAGGCCATGATTCTGCATCTCCACCGGCAGATGCGCTGCCGGCGCCAGCTTGCGGAGCGCGACGAACAGGCGCGCGACCTTGACCGCCGCCGCCACGCCGCCGAAACGGCATGCGCCGATCTGCACACGCGCCTTGCCGATCTGCACGCCTATCTTGCCGACCTTGAACAACGGCAGGCCAGCCTGATGGCGTCGCGTTCCTGGCGGATGACCCGTCCGCTGCGGGCCATTGCGGCCTGGGCGCGCTCCGTCCTGGCCGGGCATGCGGGACGCGCCGGCCGTGACTGAGCTGCCGGCGGACGCTTACGCCGTCGCCATGCTGGAAGAAGGAGGTATGATGTCTTCCGCGCCCGATGTCGTGCTGGAGGCGGATGCCGTCTCCAAATATTTTGAGATCTATGCCAAACCGTCGCACCGGCTCTGGCAGATGCTCTTTCGGGGGCATCGCCGCTTTTTCCGTCCCTACTGGGCCCTGCGGGACATCAGCTTCCGCCTGCGCCGGGGGGAAAGCCTCGGCATCCTCGGCCGCAACGGCGCGGGCAAGAGCACGCTGCTGCAGATCCTCTGCGGCACGCTTGCCCCCTCCTCCGGCACGGTGCGCTCTCGGGGCCGCATCGCCGCCCTGCTGGAGCTGGGCAGCGGCTTCAATCCCGAGTTCACCGGTCGGGAGAACGTCCGGCTCAATGCCGCCATCCTCGGCCTTTCCCCGGAGGAGATCGAGGCCCGCTATGACGACATCGTGGCCTTTGCCGACATCGGGGAATTCATCGACCAGCCGGTCAAGAGCTATTCCAGCGGCATGGTCGTCCGTCTGGCCTTTGCCGTCATTGCCCATGTGGATGCGGACATCCTCGTCATCGATGAGGCGCTGGCCGTGGGCGACGCCTTCTTCACCCAGAAGTGCATGCGCTTCCTGCGCCGCTTCATGGCCGCACACACGCTCATTTTCGTCAGTCACGATGTGGCGGCCGTCAAGAGCCTCTGCGACCGGGCCCTGCTCCTCGACGGCGGCCGCATCGTCATGGACGGCAGCCCCCGGGACGTCGGCGCCGAATACCTGAAGAACCTCTACGAGGCCACGCAGGGGGAGAGCCGCGCGCCCGCCCCCTCCACGGCGCAGGCTCCCTCCTCCCTGCCCGTCTGGCAGGAGGAGGACTACCGCGACATGCGCGCCGACCTCCTTGCCCGCCCGCCCCTGCGTAACGACATCCGCGTGTTCCGCTTCGATCCCGAGGGGGACTTTTTCGGCAAGGGGGAGGCCGCCATCGAACAGGTGGCGCTGCTGGATGCCCGGGGCAGGCCCCTCGGCTGGGTCGTCGGCGGCGAAATGGTCTGCCTGCGGATAGGCTGCCGCGCGCTTGCCGACATCAACAGTCCCATTGTCGGCTTTCTGTTCAAGGACAGGACGGGACAGGCCCTCTTTGGCGACAATACCTGGCTGCGCTACGCCGATGCGCCGCTTTTTGTGGAGGAAGGACGGTTTTTCATGGCGGAATTCACCTTCCGTATGCCCGTCATCGAACGCGGGGAATACGCCATCAGCGTAGCCGTCGCCGAAGGCTCGCAGGAAAATCATGTGCAGCACCAGTGGCGGCATGACGCGCTTTTGCTGCACTCGGTCAGCAGCAGCGTGCCGACCGGGCTGATGGGCATCCCCATGAAGGACATCCGCCTGCGCGTCCTCGCTCCCTGAGCGCGGGGCCGCCCCGCGCCCTCCGCACTTTTGCCTTTTTCCCCAAAATGACATAGCCTGCGTGCGCGGGAAGTTGCCGGGCAGCCCGCGAGAATGCGGGCGGACGGGCGTTTTCGGCCTGTTTCCGCCGTTGGCCCCGCGCACGGGGCCCATGTTCCCGGGGAGAAGACATGACATCCAACTTTGCCTTTTTGCGGACACGCTTTCCCGAGCTGGCCGAGCTCGGCATGCTGGCCGAACGCTATCTGCATTCGGACCCGCAATCCTGCCTGATGAAGACGGGCCTGCTGTGTGAAGGCATGATCCGGGTCATGTGCGCGCAGGATCATATTCCCCTGCCCGAACGCTGCGACGCGGTGACGCGCATCAATATCCTGCAGCAACGGGACGTGCTGCCCTCCGACGTGGCCGCGGCCTTTCATCTGCTGCGCAAGGAGCGCAACAGGGCGGCGCATGAGGGCGGCCCCTTTTCCCCGGAAAAGACGCGCGTCCTCCTGCAGATCGCGCACAGCCTGTGCGGCTGGTTCTCCCAGACCTACGGCGACGAGACCTCCCGGCCGGAAGCCTTCGTGACGCCCGCCGCGACGGACGAGGCCCGGCAGGAAGACGGCGGCAAGGCCGGGCAGGATGCGGAACTGGCGGAACAGGCCGTCGCCCATGCCGCGCGCAACGCCGCCGAGCCGGAAGACGTGCGCCGCAGGCGTGCCGCCGCCGCCGCGGGCGCTCGCCGCATATCCGAGGCCGAAACGCGCTATCTCATCGACGAGCAGCTCCGAAAGGTGGGCTGGGAGGCCGATTCCGAGAGCCTGCGCTACGCGCTCGGCACGCGGCCGCGGGCCGGGCGCAATCTGGCCATAGCCGAGTGGCCCACGGATGCCGAGGCGGGCGGCCGGGGCCATGCCGATTACGCGCTCTTTGTGGGGACGCGGCTTGTGGGGATCATCGAGGCCAAGGCCCGCCACAAGGACATCCCCGCCGTGCTCGACCACCAGTGCAAGGACTACGCCCGCCATATCCGCGCGGAGCACGCGGCCCATATCATCGGGGAATGGCGGGGCTTTCGCGTCCCCTTCCTCTTTGCCGCCAACGGCAGGCCCTATATCCGGCAGTATGCGGAAACGTCCGGCATCTGGTTTCAGGACGTGCGGCAGGCCGCCAGCGTGCCCCGCGCCCTGCACGGCTGGATGAGCCCCGCCGGCCTGGAGGCGCTGCTCACGCGGGACGACGAGCGGGGCAACCGGCGTCTTGCCGCCCTGCCCGCCGATTTCCTGACCGACAAAGACGGCCTCAATCTGCGTGAATACCAGCTCCGCGCCATTGCGGCGGCCGAGCGGGCCGTGATGGAGGGCGCTCAGGCGCTGCTGCTGGCCATGGCGACGGGCACGGGCAAGACCCGGACGGTGCTGGGCCTGATGTACCGCTTTTTGAAGAGCGGGCGTTTCCGGCGCATCCTTTTTCTTGTGGACCGTACCGCGCTGGGCACGCAGGCGCTGGACGTCTTCAGGGACGTGAAGCTGGAGGAGCTCCAGCCGCTGAGCGGCATCTATTCCCTGTGCGGCCTGACGGACAAGGACATTGAGCCGGAGACCCGCGTGCATGTGGCCACCGTGCAGAGCATGGTCAGACGCATCCTCTACGGCGAAGGCAGCGACAGCATGCCCTCGGTCAGCGATTACGACCTTGTCATCGTCGACGAGGCGCACCGGGGCTACATCCTCGACCGGGAAATGAGCGACGGCGAACAGCTCTACCGCGACCAGCGCGACTACCAGAGCAAATACCGCGAGGTCATCGACTATTTTCAGGCGGTCAAGATCGGCCTGACGGCCACGCCCGCGCTCCAGACCACGCAGATCTTCGGGCCGCCCGTGTTCACCTACTTGTACCGTGAGGCGGTCATCGACAGCTTTCTGGCGGATTACGACGCCCCGCACCAGCTGGGCACGCGCCTCAGCGAGCAGGGCATACACTACAAGGCCGGGGATACCGTGGCCCTCTTCGATCCCGCCACCGGCGAGATCACCAACGGCGCTCTTCTGGACGACGAGCTCGACTTCGAGGTGGACGAGTTCAACCGCACCGTCATCAACGAGAATTTCAACCGGGAGATCCTGCAAGAGATCGCCAGGGACATCGACCCCGAGGACGCCTCCGCCGGCAAGACGCTCATTTACGCCGTCAACGACCGCCACGCGGACATGATCGTCCGCATCCTCAAGGAGATCTATGCCGGGGAGCTGGTGGATACGGATGCCGTCATGAAGATCACCGGCAGCATCGGCAACCGCAAGAACATCGATGCGGCCATCCGCCGTTTCAGGAACGAGAGCTTTCCCAGCATCGCCGTCACGGTGGACCTGCTCACCACCGGCATCGACGTGCCGGAGATCACCCGCCTCGTCTTCCTGCGGCGGGTCAAGTCGCGCATCCTCTTCGAGCAGATGCTCGGCCGCGCCACCCGCCTGTGCCCGGCCATCGGCAAAACGCATTTCGAGGTCTACGACGCCGTGGGCCAGTTCAGCGCCCTTGGGCCGCTCACCAGCATGCGGCCGGTGGTCAGCAATCCCTCGGCGAGCCTTGATCTGCTGCTGGACGGGCTGGAGGTCATGGACGAGCCGGAGCACATCCAGAGTCAGGTCATGCAGATACTCGGCCTGCTGCAACGCCGCCGGCGCAGCCTGCCGGAGGAAGCCCGGCAGCAGTTTGCCGACCTGTGCGGCGACACGCCGGAGGCCCTCATCCGGCGGGTGCGGACGGCGCGGCCGCGAGAGGCCAGGGAACTTCTGCTGGCCCGGCGGGACGCACTGGCCCTTCTGCGGGCGTCGAACGGGACGGGCAGCCGGCCCATCGTCCTTTCCGATACGCCGGACGCGCTCACCAGCCATACGCAGGGCTACGGCAAGGATCACCTGCGCCCCGCCGACTATCTGGAATCCTTTGCCCGCTTCGTGCGGGAGCACCGCGACGAGATCGCGGCCATGAACCTCATCTGCACGCGCCCGGCCGACCTCACGCGCGAGAGCCTCAAGAGCCTGCGCCTGGTCCTGGGGCGGGAGGGCTTCACCGTCCGGCAGCTCAATTCCGCCCTGTCCCGCATGAGCAATACGGACATCGCGGCGGACATCATCGGCTTTGTGCGCCGCTACGGCGTCAATGCGGAGCTGCTCGGCCACGAGGAACGCATCCGCCGTGCCGTGGCCCGGCTGAAGCGGGCTCACGATTTTTCCGCCGCGGAGAGCAAATGGATCGACCGCATGGAAAAATATCTGCTCAACGAGTCCGTGCTTTCCGTACGCACCTTTGACGAGAGCGTCGTTTTTCGCGACAAGGGCGGCTTTGCGGCGCTGAACAAGCTGTTCCGCAATGACCTGGAAAGCCTTGTGAACGAACTGAATGCCTATCTGTACGATGATGGAGGCCTTGCCGCATGACCACACAGGAGATCGTCGCCAAACTCTGGAACCTCTGCAATGTCCTCCGGGATGACGGCATTACCTACCATCAGTACGTTACCGAGCTGACCTACCTCCTCTTTCTGAAAATGGCCAAGGAGACCGACAAGGAAGCCGGCATCCCCGCCGCCTGCCGCTGGGACGCGCTGACCGCCCGCAGCGGCATCGAGCTCAAACATGCGTACAAGCGGGCGCTTGCCGAACTGGGCGAGACCGGCACGGGCCGCGTGCGGGAGATCTATCAGGGCGCGGCGTCCAACATCGACGAACCGAAGAATCTGGAAAAGATCATCACCAGCATCGATGCGCTGGACTGGTATTCCGCGCAGGAGGAAGGCCTCGGCAACCTTTATGAAGGCCTGCTGGAAAAGAACGCCAATGAGAAGAAGTCCGGCGCGGGCCAGTATTTCACCCCGCGCGTGCTCATCGACGTGATGGTGCGCCTTATGGAGCCGCGAGTCGGGGAGCGCTGCAATGACCCGGCCTGCGGCACCTTTGGTTTCATGATCGCCGCGGACAGATACCTCAGGGCGCGTACCGACGACTATTTCGATCTGGACGAGGAGCAGGCCGTCTTTCAGAAAACGCAGGCCTTCACCGGCTGCGAGCTGGTGCACGACACCCACCGCCTTGCCCTCATGAATGCCATGCTGCACGGCCTGCGGGGGGAGATACGCCTTGCCGACACCCTGTCCACGGCGGGCAAGGACCTCAAGGACTACGACCTCGTGCTGACCAATCCGCCTTTCGGTACCAGAAAGGGCGGCGAGCGGGCCAGCCGGGACGACTTTTCCTTCCCTACCGGCAACAAGCAGCTGAATTTCCTGCAACATATTTACCGAAGCCTCAAACGCGGCGGCCGGGCCGCCGTGGTGCTGCCGGACAATGTGCTCTTTGCCGACGGCGACGGCGCGCGCATCCGGACGGACCTCATGGACAAATGCGATCTGCACACCGTGTTGCGCCTGCCCACGGGCATCTTTTATGCCCAGGGCGTCAAGACCAACGTGCTGTTTTTTGCGCGCGGCCAGAGCGACAGGGGCAATACCGCCGAGGTCTGGTTTTATGACCTGCGTACCAATATGCCTTCATTCGGCAAGACCAACCCGCTCCGGCCGGAGCACTTCGCCGCCTTTGAGGCGGCCTATGCCGCGCCGGACCGCCACGCCGTGCGGGATGAACGCTGGAGCGCCTTCAGCCGGGAGGCCATCGCGGCGCGGGGGGACAGTCTGGACCTCGGCCTGATCCGGGACGCCGCGCTGGTGGACGCCACCGAGCTGCCCGATCCCGTCGAGAGCGGCGAGGAATGCCTTGCCCTGCTCGACGAGGCGATGGACCTGATGCGGGGCGTGGTACGGGAGCTGCAACGCCTGACCGGCAAGGAGGCGGAATAATGGCCCGCCCCCGCAAGAATGCCGACGCGTCCCGCGCCTCCCTGCTGCCGGAAAGCGCCCCCCTGCCGGAGATCCCCGTGCGGGAACAGCCCTACCCTCTGCCCGAGGGCTGGAAATGGGTGCGGCTGGGAGATGTTACACAAATTGCAAGCGGTGGGACACCTTCTTCCAAGACAAAAGAATTTTACGATAACGGTAATATCCCATGGTTATCACCAGCAGATTTATCAAACTATAATGCCGTATATATTTCACATGGCAAAAAAATGCTTACCCCTTTGGGACTCAAAAATTCTTCAGCACGCCTGCTTCCCTCAAATACAGTTTGTCTTTCTTCTCGTGCACCTATAGGTTATGTAGTTATAGCACAAAACCCGCTGTGCACAAATCAGGGATTTAAGAACTTTCTGCCTTCTCATTTATATATTCCTCGATTTCTCTACTGGTATTTAAAAGGGAGTAAACCGCTTCTTGAATCATATGCAAGCGGAACAACATTTCTTGAGTTGTCTGCCACAAAGGTTGCGCGTATCCCCTTCCCCCTCCCCCCGCGTGAGGAGCAAGAACGCATCGTCGGACATATTGAATCCCTCTTTGCCCGGCTGGACGAGGCCCGGCAAAAGGCGGAAGCCGTGCGGGACAGTGTGGCCCTCCGCCGGGCTGCCATCCTGCACAAGGCGTTCACGGGAGAACTGACGGCCAAATGGCGGGAGGAGCAGGGGATAAGCAAGGAGAGTTGGAAAAAAAAAGACTTTGCCCACATCATTACGAACATTGAGGCTGGGAAAAATGTGCGGTGTGAGGAAAGGCCTCCACGCGAAAATGAAGCAGGCATTATCAAGGTCAGTGCTGTAACGTGGGGTTTCTTTAATGAAATGGAGAGCAAAACCTGTCCAGACCCATCATTATATAATGAAAACATTCAGATAAAAAAAGGAGACTTTTTATTTAGCCGGGCAAATACTCTTCAGCTAGTTGGAAATTGTGTCATCGTCGAAAATATTACAAAAAAATTGATGCTATCAGATAAAATACTTAGATTCTCTCTTGATGAATGCACACTAAAAAACTATCTGCTGTTTTTTTCTCTGTCAGATCAATACAGAAGCCAAATTGAAAATGCCGCATCAGGCAATCAGGATGGAATGCGGAATATTTCGCAAAAGAAATTACTGGGTCTGACCATCCCTCTCCCCACGCTTCCCGAACAGCGGGAAATCGTCCGCCTCCTCGACGATCTCCTCGGCAGGGAGCGGCGCATCGGGGAGGCCGCCGATGCCGTCGTGGCGCACATCGAGCGCATGAAAAAGGCCATCCTTGCCCGCGCCTTCCGGGGCGAGCTGGGCCGGGCGGACCGTCCGTCCCGTGCCTGACGCCTCCCCGCATCCCCTCGGAACGAGAACGCCATGCCCGCCCATCCTCCCACCCCTCAGTCCTCCCCCAGTCGCGGCAAGGGCCGGCCCCGCGCCTTTGACCGGGCGCAGGCCCTGCACAAGGCGCTGGAGGTCTTCTGGCGGCGGGGCTATGCGCCCGCCTCCGTGGCGGAGCTGTGCGCGGCCATGTGCATCAAGCCTCCCAGTCTGTACGCCACGTTCGGCAACAAGGCCGCTCTCTTCCTCGAGGCGCTCCGCTACTATGAGCGGACCTACTGGGACGCCCCGGCCCGCCGCTTTCAGGAAGAGCCCGACGTGTACGCGGCCGTGGAGCGCTTTTTTCAGGATGCGGCGCGCATCCTGCTTTCGCCGCACACGCCCTGCGGCTGCATGGTGGTGCTGGCCGCCGTCAACATCGCCGAGTCCGAAACGGCGATCATCGCGGCCGTGCGCGAGCTCAGGCAGGCCACTCAGACCATGTTTGCCGACCGCCTGCGCCGGGCCGTCCAGGAGGGGCAGCTCCCCCCGCATACGCCCCTCGAGCCGCTGGCCGGCGCCCTGAACACCCTGCTCGAGGGCCTCTCCCTCCAGACCAGGAACGACCTCTCCCTCTCCGCGCTCTCGGACATCGCGGGCCTCGCCGTCCGCCTGCTGCCGCCGCGCGCCTCCGCCACCGACCGTTAATGCCCGCCGCCGACCGCCGCTGCGCCTGCTGCTGCGCCTGACGCGCGCTGACGGCCGGCTTGCCCTCTCTCCGGCCTTCCTGGGTCATTGACATTTTTTTAGTAGTCGTTAAAAAAATGTCATGCGCGGCACGGCCGGGCAGTGCCCGCGCCCCCCTCCGCACGGCCGCCGTCCGCGCAGCCGCCATTTCCCGCATAGAAGGAGAACGACCATGAGCAAGAACATCGTCATCTTGAACGGAAGCCCCCGCCGGCACGGCAATACGTCCATGCTCTGCGACGCCTTTGCCGAGGGCGTGGCCGAGGCCGGACACATCGTCACCCGCTTCGATCTGCAGCAGATGGACATACGCGGCTGTCTCGGCTGCGTGAAGGGCGGCAGGGATGCCGCTCACCCCTGCGTGCAAAAGGACGACATGGCGGCCATTTACCCGGCCTATACGGCGGCGGATGTGCTCGTGCTGGCCTCGCCGATGTATTATTGGGGCTTTTCCGGCCAGCTCAAGACCGCTTTTGACCGCCTGTTTGCCGTGGCCGAATGCCAACCCGGCTACGCCAATCCGCGCAAGGACTGCGTGCTCCTCATGGCGGCGGAAGGCAACAGCCCGGAGAACTGGAAACCGGTGCTGGACTACTACCACGCCCTGCTCGGCTTCCTCCACTGGCGGGACTGCGGACAGGTGCTGGCCGGAGGCGTCTTTGAGGCGGGCGCGGTGGCCGGACATCCCGCCGTGCGGGAAGCCCGCACGCTCGGGGCCTCCCTGTAACACACAACCGCCGGCGCGCCGCGGTCCAGCACGGCCACGACCCGCCGGCCACACCAGCACTCCCCAAGGAGAACGCCATGCGATCCCTCTCGCTTCCTGATGCGACGAAGCATACTTCCCCCAATCCGGTATCGCTCATCTGCTCCCTCACGCCCGACGGCAGGACCAATCTTGCCACCGTTTCCTGGTGGACCTGCCTGAGCCTGGAACCGGAAACCATCGGCTTTGCCATGATGAAGCCCTCCCATACCGGCGAACTGGTGCGCGGCACGCGACAGGCCGTGCTCACCATCCCCGGCGTGCCGCTGGCGCGCGCCGTCATGCAGTGCGGCAGCACGACCGGCAGAACGCAGGACAAGGCAACGACAGTCGACATCGCGCTGATGGAACTGCCGGACTGCGCCATCCGTATTCCCGCGCACAGCGTTGTGGCCATACAGTGCCGCCTGCGGGAGCACATCGACGTCGGCGATCACTATTTCCACATCTGCGACGTGGAGCGCGTCCTTGCCGATGCGGACGAGGCCCCTCTCTTCGCCTGGATGGGCTATGCCAGGATCGCCCCGGCCCGGCAGGCGTGAGTCAGCCCCCCTGACCGGGCGGCGTGACGCATGACGCCCCAGACACCTTTCCGGCACGCCGCGGGACGCGGATCCCCCCTGCCGGAAAGGTGTTTTTGCATCCGCACCTTGCGGCCCACGCTGCGGCATGGACAGGGGCCGCTTTGCAGCGCACCGCAGCCGTGCCGCAAGGACGACGGGGCCTCCTCCCGGACGCCGCCCGGACGGTGAAGCGCCTGCCGGCGTCACGGGACGAACGCCTGCGAGGATCAGGCAAGAAGTTGCAAGTATCGTGGCTGGCCCGCCGGGCGTCGCGGCGTATGCTCTCTTCATCACGAACACTCGTCACAGGGAGGAAGCATTATGAAAAAAACCGTACTCGCCGGCCTGCTTTCCGTTTCCGCGGCCGCCGCCATGACGGCCGCCCAGCCCGCTCTGGCCGAGCCCGACAAAGGTCAGACCATCATCCGCGGCGGCGAACAGGCCGCCGTCAAGGGATCGCCCCAGTTCTTCACCGGCAGCGTCCGCATCGATCCGCTCTATCCCGCCAACAACGCCATGCGCTCCAGCGGCGGCAGCGTGACCTTTGAGCCCGGCGCGCGTTCGCACTGGCATGTCCATCCGGTGGGACAGGTGCTCATCGTCACGTCCGGCGTGGGCAGAACGCAGGAGTGGGGCAAGCCCGTCCAGGAGATCCGGGCCGGAGATGTCGTCATATGCCCCGTGGGCGTCAAGCACTGGCACGGCGCGGCCCCCAACAGCGCCATGACCCATATCTCCATCTGCGAGGAAAAGGAGCCCGGCAAGGTCGTCGAATGGATGGAGGAAGTGACGGACGCCCAGTACAACGGCAATTAGGCGTCATGCGGGCTTTCCCCGACCGGGCCGACTGTCGCCCCGGTCGGGGCCGGCATGGCGCTGTTAGTTCTCAAGCAACAAGGGAGTACCTTCATGCATGACCAATCTGCACAATCACATGGGAAGATTAGCCGGCGAGCCGCCCTGCGAGTGGCCGCCCTGCTGGCGGCCGCACCCGTGGCCCTGAGTGCCCTGACCACTCCCGCCCGCGTCCGCGCCGCGACACATCCTTCCGGCGCTTCCGGCAGCGGGGAATATCCCGATCTTCCCCTGATGGAACAGAAACGTACGCTGGGGCGAGGAGCATACAGCCTGGAAGTTTCCGCGCTGGGCTTCGGCGCTATGGGCGCTACCTATAATCGCGGCATCACCCCGGACAGAAAGAGCCTCATCGCCCTGCTGCGCCAGGCTGCCGAACATGGCATCACCCTCTTCGACACGGCCCAGGTCTACGGTCCCCACACCAATGAAGAGCTGGTGGGCGAAGCGCTGGCCCCGTACAGGGGGCGGGTCGCCATCTCCACCAAATTCGGGCACAGCATCATCAATGGAGTCTACCAGACAGGCAGGCTGGACAGCCGCCCGGCAACTATCCGCCGGGTGGCGGAGGCCTCCCTGAAACGTCTGCGGGTGGAGGCCATCGACCTCTTTTATCAACACCGTCTTGATCCCGCCGTGCCCATCGAGGATGTGGCCGGAACCGTCGGCGACCTCATCCGTGAGGGCAAGGTCAAGCGCTTCGGCCTGTGCGAGGTCGGGCCGGAGACCATCCGTCGGGCCCATGCCGAACAGCCCGTCACCGCTTTGCAGAGCGAATACCATCTCATGTGGCGCGCGCCGGAAAAGGATATTTTTCCTCTGCTGGCGGAACTGGGCATCGGCTTTGTACCCTACAGTCCCCTGAACCGGGGATTTCTTGGCGGGGACATGACCGCCTACACCCGCTTTGCCTCAGGCAATGACAATCGCGCCACCCTGCCCCGCTTCCAACCCGAGGCCCTGGGCAAAAACCTGCTGTTCGTGGAAGCCCTCCACACGTTCGGGCGGTCGCGGGGTATGACGGCTGCCCAGGTGGCGCTGGCCTGGCTGCTGCAACGGGGCGACGGCATTGTCCCCATTCCCGGCACGACCAAGCTTGCGCATCTGGAAGAAAACATCCGGGCCGCCCGACTGACGGCGCGCCCTGACGAATGGCGGCAGCTTGAAGCGACGCTGGCCGCCGTGCCCGTGGTGGGCGACCGCTATCCCGCTGACCAGCAGAAACAGGTACAGACGCGGTAAGCCCGGGATGCGGAGCGAACAAGGAGCGGAAAAATGACACGGGAAATGATGACAGCCGGGGTGCTGACCGGCCCCCGGCGCGTGGAGATCCGGCAGGTCCCCGTCCCGCCGGTAACGCCGGGGATGCTCAAGATACGAGTGTCGGCCTGCGGCGTCTGCGGCAGCGACATCCATCTGTGGCAAGCCGGCAGAGGCTGGAACACGGAGCCCATCGCCGATTTCCATATGGGGCACGAGTTCTGCGGCGTGGTGGTCGATCCCGGCGACAGCGATCTCCGGATCGGCGAACGCGTCGCCTTCTGGGCAAATCTGTACTGCGGACAGTGCGACATGTGCCGCAGCGGCAGGGAACAGCTCTGCCGGGAAGTCGACGGAAGGCGGTATATCGGTTTTGTCTGCAACGGCGGCTATGCGGAATACTTCGTGGGCCCGGCCCGCAATGCCCATCGTCTGCCGGATGCCGTATCGGACGTGGCGGCCGGGCTCATCGACCCGCTCATGGTCGCGTATCATGCCGTCCGGCGATCCCGCCTGAAGCTGCACGACAAGGTGCTGGTGGTCGGCAGCGGCATCATCGCCCAGCTCGTGGGCGGGCTGGCCAGACGGGCGGGAGCCTCCTGCCTGACCATGTCCCGCATCGACGACCGTCAGCTGAAAAAAGCGCGGGAAATAGGCGACTTCACCCACTATCTGGACGGCAATGCCCCGGATCGGGCGGCCCTGATGCGGGAACTGTCCGCGGGCGGCTTTGACGTGGCGTTCGAGGCGGTCGGCTCGGCGGAGGCGCTGGCGACCTGTCTGGACGGCGTGCGCCCCGGCGGCGAGATCGTCCTTATCGGCAACAGCATGACGCCCGACATCCCCTTTGCGCTCAACAGGGCCGTCCTGCATGAGATACGCCTCACCGGCAGCGTCTCCTGTACGCGGGCGGAGTTTGCGCGGACCATCGACCTCATTGCCGGAGGAAGCATCGACGTGACGCGCTATGTGACCGATGTGCTGCCCCTCTCGCACTTGCAGCAGGCCTTTGAACGGCAGATCTCCCCCACGGGGAACGTCCTGAAAACCATCATCCGGCCCTGATGCCGCACAACCTCCCGGAGGTATGCACCATGACCACCCGCCGGCGCTCACGCCCGCACCTGCCCCTTTTTTTTTTTTTTTTCCTTGACCTTGCCGCGGGCCTGCTTTCCGCAACGCACCCGGCGCTGGCCGACAGCCCGGACAGGAGACCCGCCATGCAACGTACCATGAAAAAATTCCTGGGGACCGATCAAACGCCGCTCGCCACGACCGACCCTGAACTTGCCGCCATACGGGACAGGCTCGTGTACGGCGAGATCATGCAGCGCGGCAGCCTCACCGACACGCAGCGCCTGCTTGTCACGCTGGTCGCTCTGGCCGCCAACCGCACGCCGGACGGCATGGACGCCCAGGTCCGGGCCGCCCTGCGCGCTGGCGCGACGCCCGTGGAGATCAAGGAAGCGCTGTACCAGTGCGCGCCGTACATCGGCTTTCCGGCCACGGAAGCCGCCCTGCGCGTGGTCAACGACGTTTTTGCCGCCGAAGGCATCGCCCTGCCGACGGCGCCTCAGGCGACAGTGTCCGAAGCGTCCCGCTTTGCCGACGGCCTGCGCGTGCAAAAACGCATCTTCGGCGACGCCATCGACGCCATGCACCGCAACACGCCGCCCGCCCAGCTCCCCATTATGAAGGACTATCTTTCGGCCTTCTGCTTCGGGGACATCTACACCCGCACGGGGCTTGATCTGAAGACCCGCGAACTGCTGACCTTTTCCATCATCGCGGCCCTCGGCGGCTGCGACGCTCAGGTCCGGGCGCATGTGCAGGGCAACGTCAACGTGGGCAACAGCAAGGACGACCTCATCGACGCCCTGGCCCAGCTCCTGCCCTGCATCGGCTTTCCCCGCACGCTGAACGCCCTGGCCTGCGTCAATGCCGTCATCCCCGAAAAGAACGCCGACGCCGGCAAGTAGCGCTCGCGGGGCCCCACCAGGGAGACCCCATCAAGGAGATCCCCCATGAACGAAACACACCACACCCCGCCCCAGTACGCCCGCCCTGCTCACGCTGAGGGAAGCGGCCTCCGCGCCCGGCGGGAATTCCTGCGCACTGTCGCCCTCGGCGTCGCGGCCGTCGCCGCGGCCCCGCTGCTGCGCGGACATGCGGCGCACGCCGCCGCTCAAGGAGGAAAGTCCATGCTGATCGTCCATTTTTCCCACTCCGGCAATACGCGCCGCCTTGCCGCGTGCATCCAGCGGCTGACAGGCGGCGACAGCGCGGAGATCCGCCCCCTGACCCCCTATCCGCGGGACTATGACGCCGTGGTGGATATGGCCAAACAGGAGCAGCGGCGCAACGTCCGGCCGGCCATCGCGCCCATGCAGCCGAACCCGGCGGACTACGACACCCTGTTTCTCGGCTATCCCAACTGGTGGGGGACCTTTCCCATGCCGGTGGCGACCTTTCTGGAAAGCTATCCGGTGGGCGGCAGGACGCTCGTCCCCTTCTGCACCCATGAAGGCAGCCGCCTGGGCAAAAGCGAGCAGGATCTCCGGCGGCTCTGCCCGCAGGCCCGCCTTTTGAAGGGCTTTGAGGTGCGCGGATCGCGCGTGGACGGCGCGGAACCGGCCGTGAAAGCCTGGCTGACGGAGCTGGGGCTGATCTGAAGCGCCGCCGTCCCTTCCCCCCCGGCCTGCCGCCGTCCTTTTCCGGTGACGGCGGCAGGCCGTTCGCATTTACGCCCGTGCCGGAACCCGGGAGGGGGCAGCGTCCGTTCCTTACCCGCCGTCGGCGGGACAGGCGGCGCGCTTTGCCGGGGGCTCGGGCCGGCCGGACAGCGCTGCCGTGCCCCGGCGGCGATGCGTATCCCGCAGCGGGGGTTCGCCGAACTCCCGCTTGTACTCCCGGGTGAACTGGGTGATGCTCTCGTATCCCACCTTGAAGGCCGCCGCCGAGGCCCGCTCGTTTTCAAACAGCATGAGGCGCTGTGCTTCATACAGCCGCAGCTGCTTCTGATATTGCAACGGACTGAGCCCCGTGAGCAGCTTGAAGCAGCGATGCAGATTGGCCGTCGACATGTTGACCTGACGCGCCAGCGTGGCGATACGCAGCGTGGTTCTGTAGTTCCGGCGGATCCATTCGACCGCCTGCATGGCCTGATGGTTCTGCGTTCCCAGGGTGTTCAGCCGCCGCAGGATATGGCCGTGCGGACTGATCAACAGCAGATAATGCAATTCGCGCAGCATCATGGGCGCGCGAAGAGCTATCTGCTCCGGCTTTTCCAGCAGCTCGATGAGGCGGAGGAACATCTCCAGAATATCGGGATGGGTATCCGCAACGGATACGCCGGTCATCTCGTCCGTTCCCGCCTCAGTCCCCCGGGGCATCTCCGCCGTCAGCGCGGCCAGCAGCGGCTTGTCCAGATAGCAGTAGCAGAAGAGGAAGGGCTCCTCCGGCGTCGGGCCCTCCACATACGAGGAAATGGGCATATCCACGGCGGCCACGATGCTCTGGCTGGCGGAATAGACATATTCCCGACCGCCCATGTACGAATGCTTCGTGCCCTGCACCACCAGCCCCACCAGCGGCTTTTCAAAGCATTTTTCGGGTGTGCCCGTCTCCTCGCGCCGCGCAAGGCTAAAGCCCTCGATGGCCGTGGGCAGGATGCCGGGCCGCGGCAGATAGTGCAGGAGCTTTTCCCTGATGCGGGCATTCAGGCGGCTTGCGCGATCAAAATCATCCGGCATGCTTGTCATCTCCTCGACGCATTGGGCGTGTATGACGCGCTTTCCGTACGGAGCCGCGCGCCTTTCCGGTGAGCGTCCGCCATCCTACCCGACTTGACCGCAACAGTCGAGACGCCGCGCCGGCCGCCTGTCCCACCCGGCCCGCAGCGCCTGTCAGCCCGACCCGCATCCCTCGCGCATTTTGCCGCCGTCCGGCCAGCACAGGCGGGAAATGTGTACTATGCAATACATATCATATTGAAATATAATGGAAAATTTAAATAGTGCATATATATAAAAAACTATATCAAAAGAAGGTTTCTTTCCACGACCACGAGCTGCCGTCGCATCGGCAGAGGATGGCTATCATGGATGTCTTTCTTGCCGCATGCAAAAAAATTTTCGGCTGCGCCATGCTGTTCAGCCTGTTCATCAACATCCTGCGGCTGACGTTTTCCATCCACATGCTTCAGGTCTACGACAGGGTGCTGACAAGCTGCAATGTGTCCACGCTTGTCGTCATCGCCCTTGCAGCCGTGGTGGCGCTGATGACGCTGGCTGTCCTGGAATGGATACGCTCCCGCCTGCTTATCCGCACCGGAGTGGAATTTGAGCGCATGCTGAGCTTTCCCGTGCTGGACGCCGAATTGCGCATGGCTTCGGCGCTGCATAAGCGACCGGATCAGGGAGAGATACGCGGTGTGCAGACCTTGCGTGGCAGATTGTCAAACGAAAGTTGACACAAAGAAGACCCCGTCTTCCCCTCCCTCTCACCTGCGCACGCAAAGCGGGGCGGCCTTGCGGCCACCCCGCTGGATTATCCTGAACAGAAGCGGTGCATTCCCGCCTCAGGCTGTACGCTCATGCGGCCGCCACCCTTGCCGGCGGCCGCCGCACCACATTACCGGGAGCTTTCCGGCACGCCGTAGTCCCGTTCCGCCGCATTGATGACGGCGCGTACCCGCCTGCGGGCCTCTTCCGACAGCGGTTCCGGCCGCCACTCGGCAAGCAGCTTTCTGGCCGCCTCCAGCGCCCGCGCTTCCATATCGAGCGATCCCGCCTCCTTCCAGCGGTCGCGCGTCAGCCGGTCGATAAGTTTGGGCTTCGACTGGATGTGCATATTCTCGAAGGTATTCATGTGGGAGAGGAAATCCCCGCGCGGACCGACCTCCTTGATCACGTCCACGGACAGGGTCTCGTCGTTCACCACGATACCGTCCATGCTATACAGCATCATCTCCGCCATTTCCGCGTCCATCAAGAGCTGGCTGTAGCTGATGGTCATCCCCATCTCCAGCATGCCGAGACCGTAAATGATGTTGGCACCTGCCAGCATCGGCAGCAGTCCGGTCAGCGTCTTTTCATGGCCGCTCTGGGCATCGCCGCACTTGCTGTCCCCCTAGCCGCCCGCTGCCCAGGAGGGCAGCTTGTAGTAGCGGGCCATGCAGGCGACGCCGGCGTTGAGCATGGCAAGTTCCGGCGTGCCCACCACCGCCGCGCCGTAGCGCAGGTCCATGGCTGTGGAGGAGCTTCCGTAAATGAATTTGGCCCCCTTGCGCGTGACCTGCGAAAGCACCAGACCCGCCAGCGCCTCGCAATTATGCACCACCAGCGCCCCGGCCAGGTTGACCGGCGTGGAACCGCCGGCCATGCCCATGGACAGCACGTTGACGATGGCCCCGTTGCGGGCGGCCACCATGATGACTTCGCAGACGTCGCCGGTGAGCTTCAGCGGGCTGATGGGGCAGGTGTTGAAGGTCACCGGGCAGCGGTTGGCGAAGTCCTCCTCGCCCACCACGGCCCTGGCCATGTCGATCATGTACTGGGTCAGTTTGCCGTTGCCGCCGCCGGTGAACACATGCTTGGTGGTGTTCATTAGCAGGGCTTCATAATTGTGCAGCTCGGCCACGGCTTCGGGATAATCCTGCGCCCCGGCCATGCGCTCGCATACCGGTATGACGTCCAGCGCATCCACGAGCCGCGTCAGATCCTCCACGTCCTTCTTGGTGGAATTGCGCAGTTCGCCGCTTTCCGGGTCCACGATATAGACGGCTTCGCCGAAGTTGGTGAAGACAACCCGCCTCCCGTCCATCATCACATCCCTGTCCGGCGTGCGCCCCGGCAGCGTCAGCACCTCGGGCGCACTGGCCACGGCCTCAGCCACCAGCCATTGCGGGATGCGTACCAGATCCTCGTCATAGACGCTGGCGCCCGCCTGTACGAGCAGCTCGCGCGCCTCCGGCGAGCCGATGAGCACGCCTGTGGTCTCGAGGATCTCAAGGGTAGCCCGATGGATGGCGTCCATCTCGTCCTGCGTGAACATGTTGAGACGCAATCCGCCGCTGGCAAGGCTACCGGCCTGTTTCCAGCGTTGTGCCATGTGAGCCTCCTTTTTTCGAGCCTGTCTGCCGGGACCAGGGACTGGATGCCGGCCTTTGTTCTTTGATATATGTGATAGAAAAAAATTTCAATCAAAAATATTTTTGATTTATTTTTTTCTCTGACCTTTATGTTATGTGAAAAAAATATTTTTTTAAAGTAAATAATTTCAGCATATTATATAAAAGCACCAAAAACACCCCTTACATACGCTTGCTTCCGTTTTGGGCAATTGATATATCAAAAAAAATAAAAAAATATCTCATGGAAAAGGAGGTATCCGCGTGGCAAGCCCCCCCCACAGCAAATCGTCCCGCCGCCAGCATGGCAAGGACGTTACGACATCCGTCAACGGCAGACGTCCCGGCGCAGCGGCGGGCATGCCGCAACCCGCAGCACGCTCAGGAGAAAATATGCATACCGTGACCAGCGCCCGGAAACCAGGCCTGTTCGGCCTCGTCGATCATAAGTTGTTCTGGCCCTCCCTGTTGGTGTTCATCGCCATCCTGATCTTTGCCCTTGTCGCCCCGGCGACGTGCGGCGCCTTCTTTGCCTCCATCCAGCAATTCGTCCTGACCAATTTCAGCTGGCTTATCCTTGCCGTCGGCGCGGCGGCCATCCTGTTCTCCCTCTGGATGCTGCTGAACAGGCCCTTCGGCCAGATCCGGCTGGGCGGAAAGGACTGCAAACCCGAATTTTCCTTTTACGCCTGGGTCAGCATGCTGTTCTGTGCCGGCCTGGGGACAGGTTTCGTCATTTTCGGGGCGGCTGAACCGCTGTACCACCTCTACAGCGCCCCGACCATTATCGACGCCGTGCCCGAGGCCATCCGCCTTGCCGTGGTCAACTGGGGACTTTTCGGCTGGCCGCTGTTCTGCACGGCGGGCTGGGCCATAGGCTATGCCGCCTACCGCTACAAGAAGCCCCTGCGTACCTCCACCGGCCTGTACGGCATCCTTGGTGAACGCTGCAACGACACCCTGATCAGCAAGATTGTTGACGTGCTGGCCGGCGTGGCCATGATGATCGGCCTGGGCGTGGCCTCCATCACCTTTGCCCTCAAGCTGCTTTTCGGCATCGAGCTCGGCCCTGTTGGGCAGTTTGCCGTCATGCTGGGCCTCATCGTCATCTATATCCTCAGTTCCGCGTCGGGCATCGCCAAGGGCATGCGCCTGTTCAGCGAATCCACCGGCTATCTTGCCCTCTTTCTGCTGGTGGCTGTGCTCTTCCTCGGCAATACGCCCATCACCTACTCGCTGAACATGCTGTTGCAGGTCACGGGCGAATTTCTGTTCCGCCTGCCGCAAAACCTCTTCTGGGCCGACGCCACCCAGATCGCTCCCCGTCCCTGGTCGGGGACCTGGTTCATCTTCTACATCCTCTGGAACATGTCCTATGTGCCCTTTACCGGCGGCTTCATCGCGCGCATCTCGCGTGGCCGCACCATGCGGGAATTCGTCTTCGGAACGGCCATCGTCCCCATCATCATGTGCCTGCTGTGGTTCACCATCTGGGGCAGCAACGCCTGTTTCGAACAGCTCTCCGGCTATCAGCCCATGTGGCAGGTGGTGAAGGAAAATCCCGAGCAGGCGCTGTACATGCTGCTCGGTTCCTTCCCCTTCGGCTCCGTGCTCTGCTTCGTTGCCTTCATCTGCTTCTGCGGCTTCGCCATCACCACCGCTGACGCCGCCTCGCACTTCATCGCGCGGCAGGTGGCTCCGGGCGAAGAGCACTCCAGCCTCGCCATGCGCGTTCTCTGGGGCTGCGTCATCGGCATGACCGGCATCATCTTCCAGGTGAGCGGCGGATTTTCGGCCATCAAGTCGCTGGCCATCTCCGGCGGGACGCTCTTCGTCCTCGTTATGATCGCCTACATTATCTCCATCTGGCGTATGATGCATGCCGACTTTCCCACCAGCGAAGGCCGTTCCTGATCACGAAAAACTGCAACAACCGACGCAGCCAGCGTACGGGAGGGAAACGTAATGAGGTACTTCAACAGGGAATTCAAGGTACTGACGGATCAGCAGCTCGAGCGAGTCCATGCGCTGACGCTGGAGGTCCTGGAGCGCAAGGGCGTCCTCTTCCATTCGGAGGCGGCCCGTGCCCTGCTGGCACGCCACGGGGCACGGGTGGACGGAGAATGCATCCGCCTTTCCCCTTCGCAGGTGGAAGCGGCTCTGGCGCAATGCCCGCCGCGTTTCCTCTGGCAGGCGCGCGACAGCCGGAAGAGCCTGCTGGTCGGCGACGGACAGGACGGCGTACTGGTCATGCAGGATCACGGGCCGGTTTTCGTGCAGGAGCGCAGCGGCACGCGGCGGCTGGGCACGCTCGACGATGTCGTCAACTTCTACAAGCTGGGCCAGACAAGCTCCGTGACCCGCATCGTGGGGCAGTGCACCGTCGATCCGCATGAACTGGACGACTCGCCCGCCAAACACACGCGCATCACCCATGAACTGCTGCGGTACACGGACAAGCCCATCCTCTCCTGGCCGCAGATGAGCGACCGGGCCACGCAGGATATTTTCCGCATGGTGGAGATGGTCATGGGCGAGGGGTATCTTGCCCGCAACCACTTCCTGACGGCATCGGTCTGTGCGCTCTCGCCCCTGCAATATGCGCAGGAATCCGCGGACACCATCATCGCCTATGCCCGGGCCGGTCAGCCCGTCCTCCTGCTCACCGCGCCCATGAACGGCGTCAGCGCGCCCATCGGCGACGTGGCCTCCCTGGTCATGCAGAATGCCGAGATCCTCGCGGGGCTCGTCCTGGCGCAGGTCGTCACGCCGGGCATCCCCGTCATCTACGGCATCGGGACCTATGCTTCCGACCTGCGCACCGGCGCTTTCGTCACCGGCTCGCCGGACTCCAAACTGGTCGACAGGGCGGCCTTGCAACTGGCGCAGACGCTCTACCGCCTGCCCACCCGCTTCATGGCGGGCAATACCGATGCCAAGATCCCCGACATCCAGGCCGGCTACGAGACCATGCAGAACTATGTCCTGCTGCTCATGGGCGGGACGCACATGATCAACGAATGCCTCGGCATCCTTGACGGCATGATGGCCGTTTCCTACGAAAAGTACATCATCGACGAAGAGATGCTGCGCAGGACGGACCGCATGATGCGCGGCCTCGACACTGGCGAGACCGCCTTCGACATCAGCGACCTGCTGGATTCCCCGCACGGCGAGTCCTTCCTCATGCGGGAAAGCACGCTGGCCGCCTGCGGCAGGCAGTGGCTGCCGGATGTGGCCTGCTGGAGCGGCTACGACGCCTGGGAAGCCGACGGCAGGCCGGACATCCTGGACCGGGCGGCCGAACTGTGCGCCCGCCGTCTTCAGGATGCCCCGGACGACCTGCTGGGCAGTGATCTGAACCGGGCGCTGACCGCCTTTACGGAAAAGTCCTCCGTCGCCTGAACGATATGACGCCCTCCTTATGCCGGACTCCTCCCGCGGCTTTGCCACGGGAGGAGTCCTTTTTGCGTCCGACCCGGGACGGACAAAGGAGCGATGGCGGGGAGAAGCGGGAGGATGGGCCTCAGCCCCGCACGCTGTCCGCCAGCATGCGGCGCAACGTGGTTCGTGCCGCCGCCAGGCGGGGGTCCTCCGGCGCGCGCGGCTGCGGGAGCGGCGGGACATATGAGGCCGTGATCCCCCTGCCTGCCGCGAGGACATGCACCGTATCCGCCAGCCGGCAGGCCTCGTCCACGTCATGGCTGACCAGCAGCATGGTCTGTCCGCTTTGCGCTCGCAGATCCAGTAGCAGACGCTGCATGCGGCCCCGCGTCAACGCATCCAGCGCGGCAAAGGGCTCGTCCAGCAGCAGGAGGCGCGGCCGCAGGGCAAGGGCGCGAGCCAGCGCCGCCCGCTGCCGCATGCCGCCGGACAGGGCCGACGGCAGCGCCTTCGCCTTTTCGGCAAGGCCGACGGCGTCCAGCAGGCGGGCGACCCTCTCCCGCCGTTCGGCGGCGGGCAGCCCGGCGGCCCGCAGGCCGAATCCCACGTTTTCCGCCACGCTGAGCCAGGGAAAGAGCGTATCCTCCTGAAAGAGCAGCAAGCGTTCCGGCCCGGGCCCGGCGCAGGGCCGGCCGTCCAGCAGGATGTCGCCGCCGTCCGGCGGCAGCAGGCCCGCCAGCAGACGCAGCAGCGTGGTCTTGCCGCAGCCGCTTTCGCCGATGAGGACCGTCAGACTGCCCGGCGCAAGACAAAGATCCGTCGGCGGCAATATCGTTTGCCCGGCAAAGGACTTGTGGAGGGAACGGCAGACCAGCAGAGACATCAGCGCACCATCCCGGGCAGACGGCGCAACAGCAGGAGGAGCACCCGGTCGCAGGCGGCGCCGAGGCAGGCGATGCAGACGATGCCGCAGATCAGCAGGTCCGCCTGACCGTTCATGCGCGCATCCATGATGCGTGCCCCAAGTCCGTCGGGAACGCCGGTCAGCTCGCCCAGCACAAGGTAGGCGAAGCTGAAGCCCAGCGCCACCCGCAGGCCGGCGGCCAGCTGCGGCATGGCCCAGGGCAGGACGACGCGCCGGAACACGGCGGCACGAGACAGGCCGAGCATCCGTCCGGTCGCCGTCAGGCTGGACGGCACGGAGGCCGCTCCGGCGGCCGCGCTGAAATAGACCGGGAAAAAGGCCGCCAGCGCGATAAGCGTCACTGTGGCCACAAAGCCGATGCCGCACCAGAGGATGACCAGCGGCAGCCAGCTTATGCCCGGGACGGCCCGGATGCCGTTCAGGCTTGGGGCGAGCAGGCGCTCCGCCCATGCGCAGCGGCCCGCCAGCAGGCCCAGCGGGATGGCCGGGATCGCCGCCAGCGCGTAGCCGCAGGCCACCCGGCCGAGGCTGGCGGCGGCATCCGGCCAGAAGCAGCCGCTCCAGCCGGCGTTTTTCGTGGTATTCATGCCCAGATAGGCGGTCAGCGTCTCCAGTACGCGCCAGGGCGACGGCAGCAGCCAGTCCGGTACGAGGGCCAGACCGCAGACGCCGGCCCAGCCCCCGAGCAGCAGCAGGGGCAGCAGCCAGGGCAGCAGATGGATCGCCGTCCAGCGCATGGATCAGCGCGCCTTTGGGGCCGGAGCGTCGGTGGACGGCGCTCGCAGGGCATCCACGAACCGGGTATCGACCAGTCCGGCATAGTCCGGTTCCCGCGTGATGAGCCCCAGCGCCTTCATGCGCGCCCCCAGCGCGGCCAGCCGCCACAGGAAGCGTGCGTCCATGTCCCAGGTCAGTTCCATATTGGGCGCGGCCTGGGTCAGCAGGTCCTCTTCCAGGCCGGTCAGCCGGGCGGCGGCGGCCAGCCAGCGCCGCGAATCCGCGCGCAGGCGCTCCGTGGCCCGCTTGTGCGCGGCCACCATGCGCTGTACCCGCGCCGGATCACGGGCAATGAGCTCCCTGTGTACCAGCAGGCCGCTGTTGATGGTACCGATGCTGTCGTCAAAGTAGGGATAGGCCAGGATGCGTCCCACGCCCCGCCGCACGGCCTGCGTGGGCAGCGGCTCGCCGGACAGGTAGGCGTCCGCGTCGCCGCGGGCCAGGGCCGTATTCATATCAAAAAAATCCACGCGCAGGAGCCGCACATCCCGCTCCGCATCCAGTCCGTGCCGGCGCAGCAGCTCCCGCAAGAGCACCTCATGCATGGTCCCCGGCACATAGGCGATGCGCTTGCCGCGCAATTGTTCCGGCGTATGTATGCCGCTGTCTCTGCCCACCACCAGCGCCGAACACTTGCCGCACAACGAGGCCACGAGCACCACCGGCTCGCCGCGCGCGGCGGCCTGGATGGCCAGCGCGAGCGTGGTCCCGGTCATGTCCAGACTGCCCGCCAGCAGGGCGGCCTTCTGGTCGGCGGGGTTGGTGAAGGGAAAAACGCGCACCGTGACGTCGTTCCCCGCAACGTCGGCAAAGGCGTACGGCTGGATGGTCTGCGCGGTCTTCCAGGTGCCCAGCCGCCAGGTCTCCGCCCGTGCCCCCACCGCCGTCGCCAGCAGAAAGAGCGCGCAGACGAACGCGGCAAGGCCGGACTGCAACAGGCGACCGGATATCACGTCCGCCTCCCTTCCGCGCTGCCGCCGGAGAGGCCGCAGGCCGCGGCCGCCAGCATGACCGCCGTGCCCAGCTGGAGGGGATCGTGCCAGACGCGCTCCGGCACAGGGGCGCATCCCAGCCAGGGACAGGGCACGCAGGGCGCGCTGATGCAGGCTCCGGCGGCAAGGTGCTGCCGGGGGAAACAGGCATCCGTGGGAGAGGCGTCCAGCAGACAGAAAAAGGGCGCCAGCCCGTCCAGCTCCCGGGGCGTGATCCCGCGGCACTGGGGGATGTCCGCCGCGCGGGCCTGCGCCCGGCCCGCGACCGTATCGCAGAGCGTGACGGCAAAGCCCTGCCCGGCAAGCCAGGCGGCGGCGGACGTGCCCACCGGCCCCGCGCCCAGTACCAGCACCCGGCGCTCGAGGTCGTGGCGTTCCGCCATGCCGCACAGGGCGGCGGCAAAGCCGCGTCCGGTGGCCCAGCCGTTCTCGGCGCTGTGGCCGCTGCGGACATGCTCGGCAAGATAGGTGGCGTCATCCGCCCAGAGCAAAACGTCGCACGCCCCGGCCCGCGCCTGGGCAAAGCCTTCATCATCGGGCGGCAGCACCACGGCGGCGCTGCCCAGCGCCCGCGCCGTGGCCGCCAACAGCCCGGCAAAACCCGGGATGCGGCCCTCGCCGCTGCTCACAGGCACCACGCCCACCCGCACGGCGGCAAGCGCCCGGCGCACCGCGTCAGGCGGCAGATCCAGCGCCCGCGCACAGACCTCCTCAAGACCGCAGCCCACCGTCCGCCGCAGGCGCGCGGCATAGGCCCCCCAGTCGTCAGCCTGACCGGCCAGATCGCTTTCACAAAGTCGGGTCATGCTCTCCCCCTTGTACGGTTGCGGCACGGCCAGGATATTCCCCTGGCCTGCCGCGGCGCACGAAAAACCGCCGCCTCATGCCGTCCTCATGTCCGCCGTGCTGAAAACGGATCTCAGCCGGCGGTCGTGACGTATTCCAGCGCCGCCTCCCGCCGCTCCTCGAGTTCCGCCGCGCTGTCTGCCGCCAGCAGCAGCACGCCCGCCCAGTCGCCCGAGCGCAGGTCGCCGCCCAGCAGCATGCCTTCCGTGCCGGGGATGCCGTCCACAAGGCGCAGCGGCCCCACCTGCGTCAGCGAGTGTTCGCCGGGGAAGCGCAGTTCGCCGCTCCGGCGCGCCACATGGAGATAGGCCGCCGGACGGGGGGCGGCACGACCGGCGGCGGGCATACGCGGCAGGAAGCAGGACGCCAGCTCCTCGGCCAGATTGCGGCCCGTGGAAAGCCAGACCGTCAGCGGCGTCTGGCTGGGGAAACGCGCGTCGATCTCCAGCACGCGCCAGCCGTCGGGCGCGGCGACCACTTCCACATCCATGAGCCCGTGCAGCGCCAGCCCTTCGGCCAGGCGCCGCAGCTCATCAGCGACGGCAGCCGCCATATCCGGCTCATCCACCGGGGCAAGGACGCCGCGACAGTCAAAAACATCGTCAAGCAACAGCTCGGTAAACTGGGATGTCCTGTAGTTGCCCGGCGTACCGCAGATCTCCAGCGAGAACTGGCGCCCGGGGCAATAGGATTCCACGATCCAGCCGGGCGTATGCAGGCCCTGCGGCAGACAGGCGGACAACTCGGCTGCGTCATGCAGCAGATGCACGCCCCGGCTGCCGCTGCCTGCGGACGGCTTGGCGATCAGGGGGTAGCGCATAGGGGCGTCGGGGCGCGCCGGCCGGGGGATGGGCGTACCGCAGCGCTCGAAGAGATCCCGGCTGAGCAGCTTGCTGCTGCTGACGGCATACGCCGCCGGGTCGAAGGCCAGCGGTACGCCGATGCGCGCACAGGCCGTACCGAGGGCCGCCAGCGCCGGATCGTCCTCCAGAGCCGGAAAGACCAGGTCCACGCCTTCCAGCACCCGGACGAGGGAAGCGGCCATGCCGTCCGGCCCGGAGGCATCCGTCACATCGGCACACAGGAACTCGTCCGCAAGCTGGCGGGCCGGAGGCTGCGGACGACGGTCCAGCAGGAGTGTCCGCCAGCCGGCCTGACGGGCCAGCAAACAGAGTTCCACCCCCTGGAGCCCGCCCCCGATGACGGCTACCCGCATGCGTGTCCCTCCTGCCGTCCTTCGCCGGCGGCCAGCGCCTGGCGACGGCTTTCCAGCCAGCGGGCGTAGTCCGCCGCCGTGGCCATCTCCATGCCCATGCCGTCCAGCACGCGCCGGACGGCCGCCACACTGCGCCGCGCATCGTCGATATCCAGCTCCCGGGTCGCCACGCCGGCAAAGCCGCAGCCGGACGGTACGATGGACGTGACCACATTGGCCCCGGCCATCAGGCGCATACGCAGGCCCGCCAGACCGTCCACATCCAGCGAGGCGGGCACGAGCCGGTCCGGCATGAGCAGGCGCATGGCGGCGATGGCGCGCAGCTCGTGCGTCCGCCGGCCATCCGTCGCACCTTGTCCGGCCGCGCCTTGTTCAGGCACGGGCAGCGTGCAGGCATGCGGCACATAGCTCATGGCCCGCACCTGCGACAGCGGTTCGTCCCGCATGGCCAGCAGGGAGGCCGCCAGTTCGTCCGCCGTCTCGCCCAGTCCCGTCAGCAGGCCGTCTTCCACCAGCAGGCCGGTCGCGGCGGCATCCAGCCGCGCCTGACGGCGACGGTCGAAGTCCTGCCCGAGGCGCAGCCGGGCAAAACGCCGCTGATCATGCGTTTCCTGATAGCAGGCGTACCAGTCCGCCCCCGCCTGCCGCAGCCGGGAGAGCTGCGCCGCCGTGAT
>NZ_CALUYG010000010.1 GCF_944324935.1 uncultured Desulfovibrio sp.
CTGTGCCCATACATTCCTTTCGGCAATCCATATTGCTGCCATTGTCATTTTTTACCTTTAATGAGTCCTGATCCTAGCGAAAGGGGTTCCCCTTCCCCCACACTGACAATAGTCCCTAAAACGCTTCCCGCTGCATCCGGCCGCGCACGAACCAGACGCTTTCGGTGATGCCGAAGGCGCGGGCGTAGTTGGCGAGCTGCGGGAAGGCGTAGGCCACTTCCTCGACGCCGTGGGCGTCGGAGGCAAAGCTCACCGGCACATTCAGTTCGGCGGCAAGCCGCATGAAGGTGGGACAGGGATAGATCTCGCGGCAGGGTTTGCGCAGTCCGGCCGAGGATATCTCCATGCTCATGCCCGCGTCCCGCAGTTCGGCAAGGGCGCTGCGCACCAGCGCCCGACTGTCGGCCCTGGCCAGCCAGACATGGAATTTCTGCACGCTGAACAGCTTGATGATGTCCGGGTGGGCGGCGATGTCGAACAGGCCGGAGGCGATCATGTTCCGCCATGCGGCGAAATAGGCGCGGTAATGCTGCTCGCAGGCATCCTGCGAGATGTCCCAGTCTTCCATCCTGTCGTCGAAGCCCCAGGTGCCGAGATAGTGCACGCTGCCCAGGCGGTAGTCGAAGTCGTACGCGGCAGCGGCGGCGCGCACAAAGGCCTCCTCCGCGTCCAGCCAGTCGAATTCCATGCCGAACAGCACCTGGCAGCGGGACGGATCCGCCTCAGCCTGCGCCTTGAGGGCCGCTACCTCGCGCACATAATCCTCCATGTGCGCCTCGAGCTGCTCGCGGTATTCGTGGCTGTAGGCATAGCCCCGCGGACGGGGAGAGTGCTCGCTGAAGCCGTAGAGGCGCAGGCCGGCGGCCTCGGCGGCGGCGTACATCTGCGCCGGGGTGTTGCGACCGTGGGAATAGAGGGTGTGGGTATGCAGATCCCGCGGGATCATGGCCAGTCCTTGTGGTTCCGGTCGATGCCGGGAGGGGGTGAGGGGGCTTGCCGCCGGCGGTGCGCCGCGGCCTGTTGCGCGCAGGAAAAAAGAGGAGCGGGAGGGCCCCGGCCGCGCCGAAGGCCTCCCGCTCCTGAGCGTATCGCGCTTATATGCCGCCGAGACGGCGCACGATCTCCTGACCGGCCTTGCGGCCGGCGCCCATGGCCAGGATGACCGTGGCCGCGCCGGTGACGATGTCGCCGCCGGCAAAGACGTTGGGCAAGGAGGTCTCGCCCGTCTCCTCATTGACCTTGATATATCCGCGTTCGGTCTTGTCCAGCCCTTCGGTGGCTTCCAGCAGGATGGGGTTGGAGCGCGTGCCCAGAGCCACGATGGCCAGATCGGTGGGCAGGTCATATTCCGAGCCAGGAACCGGCACGGGACGCCGGCGGCCGGAGGCGTCCGGCTCGCCCAGTTCCATCTTTTGCAGGGTGACGGAGGTCAGCCGCATCTCCTCGTCGCCGTTGAAGCGGATGGGGGCCGACAGCATGGCGAATTTCACGCCTTCTTCCTCGGCGTGTTCCACTTCCTCGTGGCGGGCGGGCATTTCCGCGCGGGTGCGGCGGTAGACGATGTGGACGCTGTCCGCGCCCATACGGAGGGCCGTGCGGGCGGCGTCCATCGCCACGTTGCCCGCGCCGAAGACGGTGACGTTCTTGCCGTGGAAAGCCGGGGTGTCGTGGTTGGGGAAGTCGTAGGCGCGACCGAGGTTCACGCGGGTAAGGTATTCATTGGCCGAAAAGACGCCCACCAGATTTTCGCCGGGCACGCCGAGGAAGACCGGCAGGCCGGCGCCCACGCCGATGAACACGGCGTCGTATTCCTTCGCCAGTTCGGTAACGCTCACCGTGCGGCCGCCCACATGGTTGAGATGGAAGTCCACGCCGGTCTGGCGCAGGCCGTCCACTTCGGTGGCCACCACGTTCTTGGGCAGACGGAAGGCCGGGATGCCGTAGATGAGCACGCCGCCCGGCTCGTGCAGGGCTTCGAACACGTCCACCTTGATGCCCGCCGCGGCGCAGACGCCCGCACAGGTCAGCGAGGCCGGGCCGGAGCCGATGCAGGCCATCTTCTTGTTGCCCAGCGGCACGGCGCAGGAATTGGTCCCTGTGACCTGCTCACAGGCCGAAGAGGCGATGTGGTTGTCGGCCACGAAGCGTTCCAGGCGGCCGATGGCCACAGGCTGGCCCTTGGCCTTGAGCACGCAGTTGCCTTCGCACTGGTTCTCCTGTGGGCAGACGCGGCCGCAGACGGCGGGCAGGCTGTTGGTGGTCTTGATGATGCGGTAGGCCACATCGAAGTTGCCGCGCGCCACCTCGCCGATGAAATCGCGGATGGGCACTTCCACCGGGCAGCCCTTGACGCAGCGGGGATTCTTGCATTGCAGGCAGCGGGCGGCCTCCTGCATGGCCATTTCCCTGGTATAGCCGAGAGCCACTTCGTCGAAATTGCGCGCGCGCACGTCGGCAGGCTGACAGGGCATGTCCGTACGCGGGGCGACGGTCTTTTTTTCCTTAGTTTCCATGCTGGCTCCTGTACTGATCAAGGGAGATCTTCTCCTGTTCGCGGAAAGCGCCGAGGCGGCGGCGCAATTCGGCAAAATCCACCTGATGGCCGTCGAATTCGGGGCCGTCCACACAGGCGAACTTGGTCTTGCCGCCCACGGTCACGCGACAGGCGCCGCACATGCCGATGCCGTCCACCATGATGGGGTTGAGGCTGACGGTGGTGCGCACGCCGAAGGAGCGGGTGGTCTCGGCCACGGCGGCCATCATGGGCACAGGGCCCACGGCCACCACTTCAAAGACGTCCTTGTCCGTTTCCAGACGTTCGCGCAAAAGGTCGGTCACAAGGCCCTTGCGGCCGTAGCTGCCGTCATCGGTGGAGATGAGCAGTTCATGGGCGAAGCTGGAAAGCTCCTTTTCAAAGAGCAGCAGATCCCTGGTGCGCGCGCCGATGACGCCCACCACGCGGTTGCCCGCCCGCCAGTGTCCCTTGGCGATGTGGTGCATGGCGGCGATGCCCGTGCCGCCGCCCACACAGACGACGGTCCCGTTTTTCTCGATATGGGTGGGCTTGCCGAGCGGCCCGCAGACATCAAGGATGCTGTCGCCGGCCTTGAGATCCTCCAGCAGGGCCGTGCTCTTGCCCATGACCAGGTAGACGATGACGATGGTCCCTTTTTCGGGATCGGTATCGGCGATGGTGAGCGGGATACGCTCGCCGTTGGCATTCATGCGCAGCATGACGAAATGCCCGGGCCGGGCGTTGCGTGCAATCTGCGGCGCATGGAGGACCAGTTTGCTGGTCCTGCCAGGGATGAGGCTTTCCTTCTCCAGTATGGGTGTCGGCATGGGGCCACTCCTGCAAAAAAATTGAATGTGGGGCAAATGATAGCCAAGGTTGCTGCCGGGCGCAACAAGCATTGTGCCTTCAGGCACAAATGCCGTGCCCGGATGTCCGCGTCCGCATGCCGGCAATGAAAAAGGCCCTGCCGGAGCAGGGCCATACGGACGGGGAAAGGGGGGCGGCTAGCGGCCCACGATCTCCAGCGTGGCCTGGGCGATCTGGAGTTCCTCGTTGGTGGGGATGACCAGCACCTTCACCCGGCTGTCCGGGGTGGAGATGGTGCGGGCGCCAGGGCGGCGGGTGGCGTTTTCGGCCGTATTGAGGCAGATGCCGAATTCTTCCAGCCCCTTGCAGACGGCGGCGCGCACGATGTCGTCATTTTCGCCGATGCCGGCGGTGAAGACGATGGAGTCCACCTTGCCGTCCAGCAGGAAGAAGTAGCTGCCGAGGGTCTTTTTGATGCTGCGCACGAGCATGTTGAGGGCCAGTTTGGCGCGCTTGTTGCCGTTGTCCACTTCCTTGTGCACGTCGCGCATGTCGGTGAAGCCGCACAGGCCGAGCAGGCCGGACTTCTTGTTCATCAGCGTATCCATCTCGGCGGGGCTGAGCTTCTTCTTTTCCATGACGAAGGGCACGATGGCCGGGTCGATGGAGCCGCAGCGCGTGCCCATGATGAGGCCTTCGAGAGGGGTGAGGCCCATGCTGGTATCCAGGCACTTGCCGTCGCGCACGCAGCTCATGGAGGAGCCGTTGCCGAGATGCATGGTGATGGAGCGCAGTTCCTTCAGCGGCTTGCCCAGATATTCGGCGGTCTTCCTGGCGATGTACTTGTGGGAGGTCCCGTGGAAGCCGTAGCGGCGGATGTGCAGCTCTTCATAAAGTTCGTAGGGCAGGCCGTACATGTAGGCTTCCTGTTCCATGCCCATGCCGAATTCGGTGTCGAACACGGCCACATTGGGCACGCCGGGGAAGAGCTTCTCACAGACTTCGATGCCCATGAGGTTGGCCGGGTTGTGCAGGGGGCCGAGCAGGAAGCAGTCGCGGATGATCTTCTTGACGTGATCATCCACCTTCACCGGGTCGGTGATGGATTCGCCGCCGTGCAGCACGCGATGACCGATGGCGTGAATCTCGCTCTTGTCCTTGATGACGCCCTTTTCGGCATCGGTCAGCAGGGCGATGACCAGTTCCATGGCTTCCACGTGGGTGGGGAAGGGGGCTTCCTTGACGATCTTTTCTTCCTGATCCGTATCAGGGGCCAGCTTGTGGGAGAGACGGCCCATGTCCTGGCCGATGCGTTCGGCCACGCCGGAGCAGAGGACGGTCTCGGTCTCCATCTCCAGCAGCTGGTATTTGCAGGAAGAGGAACCGGCATTGATCACAAGAACTTTCATGGCAAGACTTCCTTATGGTTGATGCCGCCCGGACGCGGCGGAAATGGCGTCCGGGCGGCGTTGGTGTGCGGGGATCAGACCTACTTGTGCTTTTCGGCGGCGGCCTGCACGGCGGTGATGGCCACGGTGTTCACGATGTCCGGCACGGTGCAGCCGCGCGAGAGGTCGTTGACCGGCTTGTTGAGGCCCTGGAGCACCGGGCCGATGGCCACGGCCTCGGCGGCGCGCTGTACGGCCTTGTAGGTGTTGTTGCCCGTGTTGAGGTCAGGGAAGATGAAGACCGTGGCGCGGCCGGCCACCTTGCTGTCGGGCAGCTTGGTCTTGGCCACGGTGGGGTCGATGGCCGCATCGTACTGGATGGGGCCTTCGAGCAGGAGGTCGGGGGCCATCTCCTTGGCGATGGCCGTGGCTTCCTTGACCTTGTCCACATCCACGCCCTTGCCGGACGTGCCGGTGGAGTAGGACAGCATGGCCACGCGCGGCTCGATGCCGAACACCCGCGCCGTGTGGGCGGAGGCGATGGCGATCTCGGCCAGCTGCTGGGCCGTGGGATTGGGGTTGACCGCGCAGTCGCCGAAGGCCAGCACGCGATCCTTGAGGCACATGAGGAAGACCGAGGAGACCACCGAGAAGCCGGGCTTGGTCTTGATGAACTCGAAGGCTGGGCGGATGGTGTGGGCGGTGGTGTTCACCGCGCCGGAGACCATGCCGTCGGCGTCGTCCTTCTTGACCATCATGGTGGCGAAGTAGGTGGCGTCGCTCATGGTGTCGCGGGCGGTCTCGGGGGTGATGCCCTTGGCCTTGCGCAGTTCGTAATAGGTATTGGCGTAATCGTCGAACTTGGGCGAGGTGGTGGGATCCACGATGGTCGCGCCGGAGATGTCCAGATTATGGTCGCGCGCCTTCTGGTGGATGACGTCCGGGTTGCCCAGCAGGATGATGTCCGCCACGTCGCGGCGCAGCAGCACGTCCGTGGCCTGGAGGATGCGCTCTTCCTCGCCTTCGGCCAGCACGATACGCATCTTTTTGGTCTTGGCGCGCTCGATGAGGTTGAATTCGAACATCATGGGCGTCATGCGCGAGCTGTTGGAGCTGAACTGCAGGCGCTTGCTGATCTCCTTGGTGTTCACATGGTGGGTGAACAGGCCAAGCACGGTATTGATCTTGCGGGTGTCCGTGGGTTCGATGTAGCCGGACACTTCATGCAGGGCCATGACGCTCTGGTAGGTGAGCATACTGGTCATAAGGATGGGCAGCGGCGAATTGGTCCAGCCCTCGATGAGCTCGCAGACTTCGACGGGCGGCTTCATGCCGCCGGTCAAGAGCACGCCGGCGATGTCCGGCTTGGAGGAGGACATGCGGGTGCCGATGGCGGCCAGCAGGATGTCGGTGCGGTCGCCGGGCGTGATGATGAGCTGATCCTTCTCCACATACTTGAGGAAATTGTCGATGTGCATGGCCGCGATGAGGTAGGAGCCGACCATGGTGTCGAGGCGGTTCTCGCCGTAGAGGACTTCCGCGGCGAGGCTCTTGCGCACATCGTACATGGTGGCCTTGGCGATGGTGGCGTCATCGGGGATGGCGTAGACCAGGGCGCGGCGGTTCTCGGTGCTGAGCGCGTCGCGGATCTCGTCCAGTTCCATCTGGGAGAGATGGCCGCGGTTGATGATGGTGGCGATGACCTCCAGGGAGTTCTCGTTCATGGTGTCCATGACGTTCTGGAGGCTCTGGCGCAGGTCGTCGGCCGGATGGTCGCCGTTGACGACCAGCATGACCGGGCAACCGAGGTTGGAGGCGATCTCCGCGTTGAGTTCGAATTCGTAGACCGCGTCCTTGCCCAGGAAGTCCGTGCCTTCCACGAAGACGAATTCGTGTTCGGCCTGGAGCATCTTGAACTGCTTCATGATGGTCTCGATGACCAGATCATGGTCGCCGCGGTTGATGACCTTGCGGGCTTCCTCATGGGTATAGACGAAGGTCTCCGCATAGTCCTGACGCAGTTTGAACTGTTCCATCATAAGATGGATGTCCGGGTCGCGGTCGGTCATCTGGGGGGTATTGATGATGGGCCGGAAAATGGCCACGTCGCGCATACTGAGGTTGAGCATGTGCATGATGCCCAGAGCCGCGGCGGTCTTGCCGGACAGGGGGCCTGTGGCGGTGAGATACAGGGCGTTCATGTTTCCTCCGTAAGGGCGGCAGCGGGGCTGCCATACTCAAAGCCCGGGCTGCGCGAAAGGGGGGGACGGCGCGGGTCGCCGTCCCCCCGTGGGGTGCGTTATGGGTTAGCTGTTGCTGCCGGGCAGCGGCAGTTCAGCCATCTGCTTGTACATGGCAAAGCGTTCCATGTAGGACTTGTCGAGCTGTTCCTTCAGCTGCTGGGCCACATCGGGAGCCTTCTTTTCCAGGGCCGCGAAGCGGGTCTCCCCGGCCAGGAATTCCTGCAGGCCGCCGTTGGGTTCCTTGGCGTGGTCGAGCTGGAAGGGGTTCTTGCCTTCGGCCGCCAGGGCGGGATTGTAGCGGTAGAGGGGCCAGTAGCCGGTCTGCACGGCCAGCTTGGCTTCTTCCATGCTCTTGCCCATGCCCTTGCGCAGGCCCTGGTTGATGCAGGGCGCGTAGGCGATGATGAGCGAGGGGCCCTTGTAGGCTTCGGCCTCGCGGAAGGCCTTGACCACCTGCGCCTTGTCCGCGCCCATGGAGATGGACGCCACATAGACGTAGCCGTAGGTCATGGCCATGCGGCCCAGGTCCTTCTTGCCCATGCGCTTGCCGGCGGCGGCGAACTGGGCGATGGCGCCCAGCGGCGTGGACTTGGAGGCCTGACCGCCGGTGTTGGAGTACACTTCGGTGTCGAAGACCAGCACGTTGATGTCGTCGCCGGAGGCCAGCACATGGTCAAGGCCGCCGTAGCCGATGTCATAGGCCCAGCCGTCGCCGCCGAAGACCCAGACGCTCTTCTTGGTGAAGAGGTCGCCCATATGCCAGATCTCGTGAGCCAGCGGGCTGCCGAAGTCTTCCAGGTTGGCCAGCACGCGTTCGCCGTATTCGCGGGAACCTTCGGCCTCGTCCTTGTGGGCCAGCCAGCCCTGCATGGCGTCCTTGAGTTCGGCGGAGATGTTGTCGTCCTTGAGGGCTTCCTGGAGCAGCAGGGCCAGACGATTACGGCGCTGCACATAGGCAAGACCGATGCCGCAGCCGTATTCGGCGGCGTCTTCAAAGAGGCTGTTGCCCCAGGCCGGGCCGAAGCCGTCCTTGTTGGTGGTGTACGGCGTGGTGGGCGAGGAGGCGCCCCAGATGGAGGAACAGCCCGTGGCGTTGGCGATGAGCATGCGTTCGCCGAAGAGCTGGGTGAGCACCTTGGCGTAGGGCGTTTCGCCGCAGCCGGCGCAGGCGCCGGAGAATTCGTGCAGGGGCTGCTGGAGCTGCGAACCCTTGACGCTGTCGCGCGGCATGAGGTCGTCCTTGATGGCGATGTGCTCTTCGGCAAAGGCCAGGTTGGCCTTCTGGGCGTCGAGCTGCGTTTCCAGCGGCTTCATAACGAGGGCCTTTTCCTTGGCCGGGCAGACATCGGCGCAGGAGCCGCAGCCGAGGCAGTCCTCGGCGTAGACCTGCATGCGCATCTTGAAGCCCTTGAGTTCCTTGCCCTGGGCGTCCTTCACCTCGAAGGTCGCGGGCGCGCCTTCCAGCTCGTCGTCGCTGGCGATGACCGGTCGGATGGCGGCATGCGGGCAGACGAAGGAGCACTGGAAGCACTGGATGCAGTTGTTCACCTGCCATTCGGGCACGAGGATGGCCGCGCCGCGCTTTTCGCAGGCGGCGGTCCCCAGCGGCATGAGGCCGGCCGGCTCCATGGCGGAGACGGGCAGCTTGTCGCCGCGCTGACCGAGGATGGGCCGCACCACGTTACGCAGGTAGTCGTCGTCGCCGCAGTGGCAGACTTCCGCGCCTTCGGCGGCATTGGCCCATTCGGCGGGGTATTTGATCTCTTCAAGGGCGTCCATGCCCTTTTCCACGGCGGCGATGTTCATGTTGACGACCTTGTCGCCCTTCATGCCGTAGGCTTTCTTGATGGATTCCTTGAGCAGTTCCACGGCGCGTTCGAAGGGGATCACGTTGGCCAGCTTGAAGAAGGCCGTCTGCATGATCATGTTGATGCGGCCGCCGAGGCCCACTTCTGCGGCCACCTTCACGGCGTCCACGTTGTAGAACTTGAGCTTCTTGCGGGCGATGGTGCGCTTCATGGCGGCGGGCAGGTGCTTTTCCATGTCGGCCAGGGACCAGTTGGAGTTCAGCACGAAGGTGCCGCCTTCCTTGGCGCCTTCCAGCACGTCGTACTGGGTGACGTAGGAGGACTTGTGGCAGGCGATGTAGTCCGCCTGGGTGATGAGGTAGGAGGACTGGATGGGCGCCTTGCCGAAGCGCAGGTGGGACACGGTGAGGCCGCCGGACTTCTTGGAGTCGTAGGCGAAATAGGCCTGGGCGTACATGTCCGTATTGTCGCCGATGATCTTCACGGCCTGCTTGTTGGCGCCCACGGTGCCGTCGGAGCCGAGGCCGAAGAACTTGCACTGCACGGTGCCGGCGGGCACGGTGTCGATCTCCTCGTCCACGTCAAGGGAGAGGTTGGTCACGTCGTCGCGGATGCCCACGGTGAAGTGGTTCTTGGGGCCCACGGCCAGCATGTTGTCGAACACGGCCTTGGCCATGCCGGGCGTGAAGTCCTTGGAGCCGAGGCCGTAGCGGCCGGCGATGATGGTCGGGGCTTCGCCCTTTTCCATGAAGGCCGTGCATACGTCCTGATAGAGCGGGTCGCCGAGAGAACCGGGCTCCTTGGTGCGGTCGAGCACGGTGATGGTGCTCGCCGTGGCCGGGACGGCCTGCATGAGGTGGGCGGCGGAGAAGGGACGGAACAGCCGCACTTTCACGAGGCCCACGCGCTGGCCGCGCTGGTTCAGGTAATTGACCGTCTCCTCGATGACTTCACAGGAGGAGCCCATGCTGATGATCACGCGGTCGGCTTCCGGGTCGCCCACATAGTCGAACAGCTTGTACTTGCGGCCGGTGATGGAGGCCACCTTCTGCATGTTTTCCAGCACGATGGACGGCACCATGTCATAGTACAGGTTGCTGGCTTCGCGGTTCTGGAAATAGATGTCGGGGTTCTGGGCCGTGCCGCGGATGTGCGGGTGCTCGGGATTCATGGCGTTGTTGCGGAACTCTTCCACCTTGTCCCAGTTCACCAGACCGCGGATGTCCTCGTAATCGATGAGTTCGATCTTCTGCACTTCATGCGAAGTGCGGAAACCGTCGAAGAAGTGGCAGAAGGGCAGGCTCGCGTCGATGGCGGACAGGTGAGCCACGAGGGCAAGGTCCATGCATTCCTGCACGGACGAGGAGCAGAGGAAGACGAAGCCCGTCTGCCGGGCGCTCATCACGTCCTGATGGTCGCCGAAGATGGACAGGGCATGCGAGGCCAGGGCGCGGGCCGACACATGGAAGACGCCGGGCAGCAGTTCGCCGGCGATCTTGTACATGTTGGGAATCATGAGCAGGAGGCCCTGAGAGGCCGTGAAGGTGCTGGTCAGCGCACCGCCGGAAAGCATGCCGTGCACGGCGCCGGCCGCGCCGGCCTCGGACTGCATTTCCCGCACGAGCACTTTCTGACCCATGAGATTGAGAGCGCCGCGGGCGGCCATCTCGTCCACCACTTCGCCCATGACGGACGAGGGCGTGATGGGGTAGATGGCGGCCGTGTCGGACAGGGCGTAGGCAATATGCGCGGTGGCGTTATTGCCGTCCATGGTTTTCATCTTCGCCATTATGATCCTCCTTGCGCCCGAAGGCGCTCTGTTTGGCACAAAACAAGCCGGAGGCACGGCATCCAGTCTTTCGCCATCCCGGGAAAAACGGGGAAAATGCGCTGCCGGCATGAGGGAACTGCCGCCTCCCGACGCGGGACGGCGGAGAGGCAGTACGGCGAGGGTCCCTCGTCATGTCCAGAGCCTAGCAAGAAATTGTTTGATTGAACAGTCTATTTTGACGCATTTTCTGAAAACTTTCTGTTTTTCTTAAAATATAAATAAAATAAAGTTGTTGAGAATTTGACGGGCAGACGCCTGAACCGGCAGGCCGCAGGTTCTTTGCCTGTCCTGCCTCACATTAGCCTGTCTTGGACAGGGGTGCAAGCACTGTGCGGCGTTGCACGCGGAAGTCGGGAAAAAGAGCGCGCGCTCGCAAGGGGGCATGGTGGGCCGGCAGGCCGGCGCACGGGCGAAAACGGCGTACCCGGCATGCGGCGGACAAAAAAAGAGGGAGAACGCTCACCGCTCCCCCTCCTTGACGCGCGAAAGGATATGTTAGTCGAGGCCGATCTTCTTGCCGATCTTCCGGCCGACCTTCCTGGCTTTTTCGAGGAGGCTCTCCTCGCCGAGGGATTCGAACTCCCGCAGCAGCTCGATCTGACGCTCGGAAAGGCGGGTGGGCGTCAGCACCTTCACCACCACCAGCAGGTCTCCCCGCTGGCTGCGGCCGGGGTAGGGCATGCCCTCGCCCTTGAGGCGCAGCGGCGTACCGCTCTGGATGCCCTTGGGGATCTCCAGCGGCAGGGGGCCGTTGAGCCCGGGCACTTCGACGCGGTGGCCCAGTGCGGCCTGAACGAAGCTGATGGAGCACTCATGGATGAGGTCCTGTCCCTGCCGTTCATATTGCTTGCTGGGGGCCACATGCAGCACCACATAGAGATCGCCGGGCGGGCCGCCGTGCACGCCGGCTTCCCCCTCGCCGCGCACGCGCAGGCGCGTACCGGTATCCACGCCGGCCGGGATGCGCACCACGATCTCGCGGATGTTCTCCACCACGCCGTCGCCCTTGCAGCGGGGACAGGGCGTGGCGATGACCTGCCCCGTGCCATGACAGGACGGGCAGGGCATGGCCAGCTGGAAGAAGCCCTGCGTGCGGCGCACCTGCCCCGTGCCGTTGCACTGGCGGCAGGTCTCCGGCTTGGTGCCGGGGGCGGCGCCGCTGCCCTGACAGTCGGGGCACTGTTCATGGCGAGGCAGCTTGAGCGGAATCTCCGCGCCGGTGGCCGCCTGCTCGAAGCTGATCTCCAGATTGTAGCGCAGATCGGCTCCGGCCATGGGCCGGGGCCCGCTGCGGCCCGTGCCGCCGCCAAAGCCGAAGAGATCGCCGAAGATGTCGCTGAAATGGGCAAAGATATCGTCCGTGCTGCCGAAGCCGCCCGCGCCCCCCTGCACGCCGGCATGACCGAAGCGGTCATAGCGGGCGCGCTTGTCGGGGTCACGCAGCACATCATAGGCCTCCGCGGCTTCCTTGAACTTGCGCTCGGCCTCGGCGTCCCCGGGGTTGCGGTCCGGGTGATACTGCATGGCGAGCTTGCGGTAGGCCTTTTTTATCTCGTCTTCCGAAGCGTCGCGGGCCACGCCCAGCACTTCGTAATAATCGCGTTGCGCCATGATTAGCCTTCGCTGTTGGGGGCCTCTTGACCTTCAGGCAGCGGCGTGTACAGGCTCATGTCCTCGGGCATGACCTTGCCGGCGGCGATCTCGCGCAGGGCGGTCACCACTTCCTTGTTGCGGCTGTCCACCAGCGCCTCGTAGCCTTCACGATACTGGCGCACGCGCTTTATGGCCATCTGCACCAGCAGAAAGCGATTGTCCACGCGTTCCTGACAATCTTCCACAGTAATACGGGCCATGCGTCCTCCTTCTGGGTTGGCGCGGGGCTGTCGCGGGACGGCTCCGACAGGGGCCTTGTCCGCCCTGCCGGCCTTTGCCCGTCCGCCGGGCCAAGGGACGAAAAGAGCCGTGCCCGGGAACGGACGCGGCGGCAGGGCTCACATTTGTTGTAACGCATAATCTTATGTGTCTGCCGCCCGTCTGTCAAGGGAAGATGCGGACTTTCTCCGTGCGCTCCGGGCGTGCGGCCTCTCCCCCTTTCCCGTACGCGGCAGCCGTGCGCGGCCATGATGCGGCCATGACGCGGCCTTGCATGCGGCCTTGCATGCGGCCTTGACGCGGGCCCTGCCTTCATGTGAAATGCCGCCGTGCGGGAACCGCCCGCGGACAAGGGGGACCATGCGCGAAAAACGATCCTATGCCCAGGAAGTCTGCGTCAAGGGCGCGGGCAAGGCCATGCAACAGGCGGGCATGCTCTGGCCGGGATGCCGGGTGGGCGTGGCCGTCTCCGGCGGCGTGGACAGCTTCGTGCTGCTGAAGAGCCTGCATATCCGGCAGGGCATCGTCCCCTTCCGTTTCGAGCTCATGGCCATTCACCTCAATCCGGGATTCGACCCGCACAGCCACGCCGCGCTCCTGCCGTGGCTCGCGCGGCACGGCATCGCCTCCCATCTGGAAGTGACGGATTACGGCCCGCACGCCCATTCGGAGGAGAACCGGCGCCGCTCTCCCTGTTTCCGCTGCGCCTGGCTGCGCCGCAAGCGGCTTTTCGAGCTCTGCGCCCGCTACCGCCTGACCCATCTGGCGCTCGGGCACAATGCCGACGACCTCGTGGAGACCTTCTTCCTCAATCTCTGCCGCAACGGCCGCGTGGACGGCATGAGCATGAACGAACCCTTTTTCGGCGGCAGGCTGCGGCTTATCCGCCCGCTGCTGCTGGTGGAGAAGAAATACATCCGCAAGGCCGCCCAGCAATGGGAGTTGCCCATCTGGGCCAACGTCTGCCCCTCGGCCGGGCATTCGGCCCGCAGCGACATGAGCGCCACGCTGGAACATCTCTACGCCGTGGCCAGGGATTCGCGCCGCTGCATCGGCAACGCGCTTACCCGCTGGCAACTGGACAAGCACAGGGAAAGCGCCGTGGCGCAGGAGGAGGCCGCGCTCCTTTCCCGGGCGGGCCGCCGGCCCGGCGGCGAGTCGCGTTGACAGCGGCCCGCATGGCGGCTTAGAAGCAGAAGGTATGCTCCTCGGCAAGTACCATATCGTCATTTTCCGCGAAGGACGCAGCGGCAGCCGCAATGTGCGGTTGCGGGGCTGGCTCGGTTTCGTCTCCTGCATCGTCGTGCTGGCGCTGGCGGGCTGCAATGTCTGGTTGTGGCAGGAATGGCTGAGGAGCCGCCACCTTGAGGAGTCCCTTGCCAATACCGAGCGTCGTCTGGAAGACCAGCGCCGACAGCTTTCCCTGCTGGGCGGCAAGCTCGGCGAGGTGACGCAGGATCTGCAGCGGGTGCGCAATTTCGACAGCAAGCTGCGCATTATGATGAATATGGAGCAGGACCCCGCCGAAGTGGGCGACGATCAGGTGGGCAGCTTCGCCCATTCCTACCTGCCCATGCACCGGCAGGAGCTGGCCGCCCGCAGGATGCAGGATTTTCTGGACTCCCTTTCCGATGCCGTGCGCCTTGAGGAGGTGCGTCAACAGGATCTGCTCCATGCCCTGCGCGACAACCGCGACGCCCTGTCCACCCTGCCGACCATCTGGCCGGTGGTGGGCTTCGTCACGTCGGGCTTCGGCGCGCGTTCCGCGCCCTTCGGCGGGGGGCGGAGGCAGTTCCACAAGGGCCTCGACATCTCCAACCGCACGGGCACGCCCATCATGGCCACCGCCCAGGGGACCGTGCTCAAGGCCGGGCATGACGGCGCCTACGGCCTCTGCGTGGAGATCAACCACGGCGGCGGCATCGTCACCAAGTACGCGCATATGCAGCGCTTCGTCGTGCAGCCCGGCCAGTACGTCAAGCGCGGCGAGGTCATCGGCTATATCGGCATGACCGGCCGCACCACCGGCCCGCACCTGCATTACGAGGTCATGCTCAACGGCGTGCCCGTCAATCCCATGCGCTATATCCTCGAATAGAGCGTGCTCGCTGTGAAAAAGCGAAAACGCGAGGCGGCCGGCACAGCACCACCCGACAAAAACCACGCGGAAACACAGCGTTTTTTCCGTGAAACACCAGGCCGTGTGGCGTGAAGCGCGAAACGTTTCACACGGAAAATGCTCGAGGGGCGACGTCGCGTTGCGCGCGTCGCCGCACTGCGCTATACAGGTCCCGGCCCGTACTCCCGCGGGCCCGAACATTCCATTTTCGGAGGTGCGGTATGGCTGCCAAGGCAGGAGATTTCTCCCTGATCCTCAAATTGCTGGCCGGCATCGTCATCGGCGCGCTGGTCGGCACATACATCGGCAACAATGCCGACAGCTCGCTCAACCACATTATGGACGTGGTGGTGTCGCTGCGGCATATTTTCGGCCAGATCATCTTCTTCCTTGTGCCGCTGGTCATCGTCGGCTTCATCACGCCGGCCATCGTGCGTCTGGGCCAGAACGCGAGCAGGATCCTCTTCACCGCCGTGGCGCTGGCCTATGTCTCTTCGCTGGGGGCGGCGCTCTTTTCCACCCTCTCCGGGTACGCCATCATCCCCCATCTTTCCGTGGTCAGCGAGACGGAACCCCTGCGGAAACTGCCGGAAATGGTCTTCCGCCTGGACATCCCGCCGCTGTTCAGCGTTATGAGCGCGCTGGTACTGGCCCTGCTGTTCGGCGTGGCCATCGCCTGGACCCGGTCCGAGACCCTGAGCCGTCTCTTCAGCGAGCTGGAACGCGTTATGAGCGCGCTGGTGGTGCGCATCATGATTCCCATCCTGCCCTTCTTCGTGGGGCTTTCCTTTCTCGGTCTCGCCTATGAAGGCTCCCTGAGCCTGCATCTGCCGGTCTTCGTCTCCATGGTGCTCATCGTCATCGTGGGCCATTTCATCTGGCTGGCCCTGCTCTACGGCATCGGCGGCCTGCTCTCCGGGCGCAATCCCTTTGAGGTCTTCCGGCACTATACGCCCGCCTACCTCACCGCCGTGGGGACCATGTCCAGCGCGGCCACCCTGCCCGTGGCCCTGGAATGCGCCCGCAAGTCCCGCGTGCTGAGCCGCAACATGGTGGAATTCATGGTGCCGCTGGGCGCGACCGTCCACCTCTGCGGTTCCGTGCTCACGGAGACCTTCTTCTGCATGACCCTGCATCTCATGCTCTACGGCAGCCTGCCCAGCGTGGGCGTGATGCTGCTGTTCTGTGTGCTGCTGGGCATCTTCGCCGTGGGCGCGCCCGGCGTGCCCGGCGGTACGGTGGTGGCCTCGCTGGGCATCGTGACCGGCGTGCTGGGCTTTGATCAGAACGGCGTGGCCCTGCTTATCGCCATCTTCGCCCTGCAGGACAGCTTCGGCACCGCCTGCAACGTCACCGGCGACGGCGCGCTGACCCTCATGCTGGAAGGCCTGTTCAATCGTAACGGCGAGCTGGGCCCGTTGCAGAACGGCACCTCGGAGCAGGCATGAGTCTGACCCCTGAAGACCGTGCGGCCATCATCGGCCTGCTGCACAAGGAAGTCGTGCCCGCGCTGGGCTGCACGGAGCCCATTGCCGTGGCGCTCTGCGCGGCCCGCGCCGCCGAGGCCCTCGGCCGCCGGCCCCAGTCGCTGGATGTGGCCGTGAGCGCCAATCTGCTCAAGAACGGCATGGGCGTCATGGTGCCCGGCACCGGGGAGATGGGCCTTGCCGTGGCCGCCGCCGCCGGGGCGCTGGGCGGCAAAAGCGCCCTTGGCCTGGAATGCCTGCGCGATCTGGATGCCGCTGCCGCGGCAGCCGCCCGCGACATGGCCGCCGGCGAGGCCGTCGTCCTCCATCTGCCGGACAATGAGGACCTGCTCTACTGCCTCGTGACCGCCTCGGCCGATGGCCAAACCGCCGCCGCCGAACTGCGCGACAGCCACGACAACATCACCCGCGTCTGGCAGGACGGCGCGCTGATCAGCGACACGGCGACCGCTCCCGCCCGGCAGGACGACGCGACGGCCGTCTGGCCCCTGAGCATGGCCCGTATCGACGAATTCGCCCGTACCGCGCCGCTTGAGAACATCAGCTTCATCCTGGATGCCGCCCGCATGAACCGGCGCGTGGCCGAAGAAGGCCTGCATACGCAATACGGCCTCGGCGTGGGCAAGATGGTGGACGCCCAGATCCGCCGGCATGTGATCGCCGACGATCTGCCCACCTTCGCCGTCAAGCTCACCGCCGCCGCGGCCGACGCCCGCATGGCCGGCGTCATGATGCCGGTGATGAGCAATTCCGGCAGCGGCAACCAGGGCATCACCTGCACCATGCCCGTGGTGGCCTGCGCCATACGGCAGGGCTGCGACGACGAACAGCTGACGCGCGCCCTCATCGTCAGCCATCTGACCTCCATCCATATCAAACACCACCTGGGCCGTCTCTCCGCCCACTGCGGGGCTATGGTGGCCGCAACCGCCGCCGCCTGCGGCATGGCCCTGCTCATGGGCGGCGGCCTGCCGGACATGGAACGCACCATCCGTAACATGGTCGGCAACGTGGCCGGCATGATCTGCGACGGCGCCAAAAGCAGTTGCGCCCTCAAGGTCGCTACCGCCGTCAGCGCCGGCATACAGGCCGTGCTGCTGGCCCTCGACGGTATCGTCGTGCCCGGCAACGAGGGCATCGTGGACGACGATATAGAATCCTGCATCGCCAACCTCGGCCGCCTCGGCTCCACCGGCATGAAGGAAGCCGACAAAGTCATCCTCGACATCATGCTGCACAAAGCATGATGTTCGCGTGGCTGTTTGCGTTCTTTTTTCGGGGAGGGGAACCTTTGCGGCAGATTGTCAATTAAAAGTCAACAGAGGGCTTGCCAAAAAAAGAACGCCCCATGACAAGGGAAGACGGGGTCTTCTTTGTGTCAACTTTCATTTGACAATCTGCCTTACTGTTCTCGCTGTCCGTCAGCCTTTGCGATGACTTAGAAGGGGGCTGCTTTTTGTCCCAACCCCTTACCGGAGCGACGTCCTCCACCGTATGCGTATTCCGTCATCCTGCTTGCCGCCGTAAGCGCGTCATGGCGCGGAGGAGATCGCCGCGCCGGAGGCGCGGAAGCTCCGACGCCGCCCGGACGCTCGTCCCGGGAGAAGGCGGGACAGCGGGAGGGCGATGCCGTATGACGCGCGGCAGGGAGGAGAGCAGGGGAAGACAGTCGCCTGCCGGATGTTCGTCAGGGTTGGCTGTCCCAAGGCGGGGTTGGGGGTCGTAGGGGGTAAGGGGCCGCCGAGGCCCCTTATCCCCTGCCGCCCGCCGCGCAGGCGACCCGGCCCGGACGCCGGGCTGAAGCCGCCATCCAGCGACAAAAACAAAAAAGGGGGGATCGCTCCCCCCAGGAAAAGGCCGTGATGGCGACAGGACTCAAAATTCCCAGCCGAGACTCAGGCTGGCATTGACGGCGGCGGCATCCGTGCGAAAAAGCTCGCCGCCCACATCGACCTGAGTGAAGAAATTGCCGGGATGGCGCAGACGCAGACTCCCCTGAAGGAGCAGGGCATCACGCCCCACAAGCTCCGTGGCCGAGTCGAAACGATATGCGTCGTAGCCCTGGAACGCCGCCGTGGTGCGGAAGGTCCCGTCCAGCAGCTCATGCCGCCAGGCGGCAAGCACATCCAGGCCCAGCGCCGTGCCGTTTTCCAGCGTGACGTCCCAGCCGGCATGCGCGCCCAGGGAGAGCAGCAGGGAGTCGTACAGGCTGTCGTCCACCTGCAGGCGGCTGGCCTGTCCGTCCTTTTCCGTGAACCCGGGGCGGCGCAGGAAGGCGTATTCCAGCCAGCCCAGCGGCCCGGCACTGAGGGAGCCGCCTGCAAACCGCCGGCTCCAGTCCTTGCCGCCACCCAGCATGGCGCTGCCGGTGAGGCCTGTCCAGCGGCTTTCGTTGTGGCGAAGGTAGGCATCGCCCACGCTGACGTTGCGATCCATCTCGCCTTGTTCCATACCCAGGCGGGCCTGTGCCGTGAGGTAGAGGCCGTCCCATTGTTCGGGGGCCAGCAGTCCCTGTACGCCGGCAAGGGCGGACTGCGTGTCGGCGGTGGCGTCATGCGCGCCATCGATGGTGGTACGGCGGGCGGCCAGGGCCAGATGGAATCCGAGGCTCAGGCCGGAAGCAAAGGAGCGGTCCATGCCGGCCAGCAGGCCGACGCCGGCGCTGTTCCAGCCGGAAGCGCCGCCGTGATCGCCCTGCCGGCTGGCGGCCCCGTAGGGAGTGGCCCAGGCTTGCCAGGGGCCCGCATCAGGGCTGTCCTGCCCGTTACCGGCGATGTGCGCCGCGTGCCGTGCCCGTTCGCCGGCCAGCATGCGCCGCAGCAGCAGAACGGTGAATTCGTTCTGCTGCCCCAGAGAGGCGCGGGCGGAGGCATCGTAGGCTTCCGGTCCGAGCTGGCGCAGCGCCCGGCGTACGCCGTCGCCGCTGCGGGGCGACCAGTCGATGGCGGCGAGCATCTGTCGCATGTCGCCCTGAGCCGCATCGGCAATGCCGCGGAGCGCGCGTCCCAGGGAGGCTGTGCCGGAGCTGTCGGCATACCGGCTGTAGGCGTCTGCGGCGCGGGAGACGGCCAACTGCGGCGCGGTGGGGGAGGACGGGAGCAGACTGAAGTCCAGCGTGGGCGACAGGTTGGCGGCAAGGCTGACGGAGGAGAAAGCGCCGTTGATGCTGGATGCCGTCACCGGTTGCGCCGGACTGATGAGGGCATTGCTGGCGTAGAAGTCCGGGAGGGGCCGCAAGGCCCAGTTTCCGGCCAGGGTGGCCGTTTCGGCGGTGATGCCGGCCACGCTGCCGTCGGCCATGACGCCGGTCTCCAGTGTGGCGCCGGCATTGTTGACGAAGGATGTGGCGACATCGGCGGCCGTGCCGGAGGGCGTCAAGCCGCCGAGGGCCAGATGGCCGAAGTTGGCAAGGCTGTAGACGGCAAGCGGCCCGGTGACGGAAAGGTGGCCTGCGGCAAGCGTCATGTCGATGCTGTCGGCCCCGTAGACGCCGCCGTTGAGGGTCATGTCGAAGGCGGCATCCGGGCTGATGCCGGCGCTGCCGTCAGCCTGCGGCGCGAGGCCGAAGGTCAGCGCGGTGTGCAGATCAGTCGAGGGACCGGTATACTGGATGGCGGGGTTTTCGGGATCCCAGTCGGAAATGATGTCGCCAGTGATGGACGCCCCGGAAAGGACGTTGATCTTGCTGACGAGGGCGTTCTCCGAAATGTAGATGGCGGCCGCGCTGCCGTTCAGGCTGCCGCTCACGTCGAAGGTCGAGACCAGCGGGCCGTCGAGATTGAGGGGCAGGCCGGAGTCGTCAAGGTTGTTGCTGCTGCTCAAGGGTCGCGTATTCCCGGTCACCGACCAGATCCAGGAGCCGCGGTATTCCTCGGCATCACTGAGCAGATTGTGCCCGAAGTCGAAGCGGGCGGCCACACCGCCCGGGCCGGTGGCTTCGATGTCCCCGCCGCTGATGATCTTCTGATCCTTGCCGTAGGCCACCAGCAGCCCCGTACCGCCTGTGCCGTTGGCGCTCACGCGTACGCCGGGGGCTATGCGAAGGGTATTGTCGCTGCCGTCCACGCGTATGCCGGTCCCCGCGATGCCGTCGGCCAGCAGGTCGGCGACCTGGGTCACGTCGTTGTTCTTGCCGTAGATGTGCAGGCCGACGCCCAGGGTGGCCGTATTGCCTTGCCCGGTCAGATAGGCGGTGCCGTCGGCGTTGCGGGCAAAGTAGCCGTTGTGGTTGATGATGGTCCCGCCATCGCCGTAGACGGAAAAGCCGAAGAAGTTCCGGCGGTCAAGGCGGTAGCCCAGATCCTGCAGGGCGGCCAGCTCCGCCTCCATGAAGGTGGTGTAGTTGCGGTAATACTGGTGGCTCATCAGGCTGTGCTCAAGCTCGATGTGCGAGAGGTCCGCGTAATCCTCCTCATAGCCGTTGATGGGCAGGCCTTCACCGGCTCCCATGACGTCCGCCACATGTTCGCCCTGAAAGGTGACGCCGCTCTGCGCGCCTTCTCCCACGATGAAATCCGTGCCCGGCGTGCCTTTACCCTCCTTGACGATGCTCATGCCCGGCCTGAGCCAGGTGCCGTACCTGTCTCTGAGGTGCACATCCCATGTGCCCAGGCTTGGATTGTCCGTCGCCGAATTCTGGGACAATACGCCAAGGGCATGGCCGAGCTCATGGTAAAGCGTGGCGACCAGATTGAAGCCGGTGACGGAAGGCAGCGGCGAAAGCGTATCCTGGATGGCGAAGTCAAGCTTGCCGATGCGGATGACCCCCGGCAAGTCCGGCTCGACGCCGTTGATGATGGCATCCTCCACGCCGGTGGGGAAGATCCGCCCCGCGACGGGCTCGCCGTTGGGCTCGCTCGAGGCGTCGGCATTCGGAAAGAGGTACGTGCCCACGTTGATGGGGATGGGGGCGGTATTGCGGCTGCCGGGGCCGAGCACCTCCGCCCAGAGGGCGGCGGCCCTGGCGACGGCATCCTTCTGGGCGCTGCTGAGCTGCCAGGGGGAGTAGCCCGGGATTTCAGGATCCTCGTAGTCTCCGTAGCGTTCTCCCAGATCGAAGAAATGCAGCGCGAAAAGTGGAGAACCGTCCGGCTTGTTCACGATGCGCTCGTCACTGGCACGCACGTCAGCGGCCCGCAGGGGAGAAAACAGCGCGAAGCCCCCGAGCAGAGCCGCGCAGAGAGCCGTTATCGCCCTCTTCTTTCCGGTCCCTGGTCCTTGGCAAGCGGTTGCAGGCATGGGTAGGCCTCCTCAATGTGGGACGACCTCCGCAGGCGCGGGGTGTGGGAAAACATGTTGATGTCGCTGCCGTTGAGTCCTGTTTCTGTCATGCAGGCAAAAAAACGGCATGTTGCGGCCGGCACGGCGTCGTGCCGCTCTCCACGGCCCGTTTGGTCTAGCAAAAGAGCCCTCTGCCCACAAGAGAAAGCGTCGGTATTCGTTTGTGTCGGAAAAGGCTCCGGCCGATGCCGCGTACCAGTCCGGCCCGCAAGGAAAAGGGCCCGTCCGTCGGCGGGCCCTTTTCGCGAGGCGGATGGTGTGATGCAACGGCATGTGTCATGCCGCGAGGTGTGGGAGGGTATGACATCTCCGGCGGGAAACGATCCGCCGGGAGCTTATTGGCCCATTTCGTGCCGCAGCCAGTTCTTGATGGCGGGCGTGGGCTCGCTGATGCCGCGACAGGTCCCGTGCACGGCATGGAAATCCTCCAGCAGGGCATCCGGCAGCGGTACGGAGATGAGATCTTCCGCATTTTCGGAATTGCGGCGCACGAGGCGCACCACAGGCTTCTCGCCCCAGTTGTCCACCACGAAGTAGTAGGACACGTCCTCTTTGGAGCGCACCGGCGGGTATTCCGCGTGCCAGTCGTTGTTGCCCCATTCCAGATACATGGTCACGGCATGTTCCGGCGACAGATTCCACGATATATCGTATAAGGCAAAGTCCTTCAGGCTCGGCATGGTATGCCTCCTTGTTGAAAAAACAGTAACTATTCCTAAAAAGGAAGTCAAGCCTTTTCCGACTGAAAAAGTGGGAAACGGCAGCCTTCGCCGGATGCCGGGCCGGAGCCGCCGAAAAAAGGGACCGCCTGCGGCGGCAGGCGGTCGGAAGCGGGCGGATCCTAGTTGTCTTCCATGCGGCGGCGCAGTTCTTCCTGGCGCTGGCGTTCGGCTTCGGCCTCCTGCATGCGCCGGGCATTCTCCGCCTCCATCTGGCGCTGGCGGCGGATGCGGTCAAGGCGCATCTGCTGGGCCTTCTCGCGCTGTTCGCGGGCCTCGTTGAGCAGCTTTTCCCGCTTGGAGTCAAAGACCAGGGTGGAGCGCAGGGCGGCGATGCCGAGGGCGATGACGGAGATGATGAAGACCAGCACCTTCTGGATGCCCCACTGGTTTTCCCCGATGAGATCGCGCAGCCAGCCCATGTAGAAATGCTGGCCCCAGAGCACCACGGCGGGCACGCCGAGGAAGCAGAGCAGCAGCCCCACCAGCTCGACCCAGAGAAAGGTCTTGCCCATGGTCATCACGAAAAGGGTGGCGTCGCGCACCATGCGCAGGAACTTGAGGCGCTTGCGCAGATCCCGCAGGAGCTGGTTGAGGCGCGGCGTGGTGGTCTGGGCGCGCTTGAAGGTGGCGGCATCGTTGAAGTTGCAGGCAAAGGCCCAGTTGATGATGCCCGCGCACTCGTTGAACTCCTGACTGAATTCCTTGAGCGCCGAGGGGAAGGGGAACCACGAGGCCTCGTCGCGCACTTCCTGCAGGCGTTCCAGATAGCCCTTGTAGCGTTCACGCAGATCGTCCACCTCATGCTGGATGCATTCGTCGAGTTCCTTTTCCAGCGGCGGCGTTTCCTCGACTACGCGCAGGAAGGCCGTATAGTTCTTGACCTCGCTCATCTGCTTGAGCTGGGCGATGCGCTTGCCGAGCTTGATATGGACGGGATGATCCTCCTCGAACCACTGGCCGAGGCGTTCCTCCATCTCGCTGATGCGGCCGGTCTCGTCCAGGGCGCGGCTGTGGGCGGCATCCCAGATGTCGTAGAGCGAGGAGAGGATGAGCAGACGTCCGCGCTCCAGAGCCGGATCGATGAGGATGCGGTTGAAGAAGGCCGGCTCGTCCTTGACCAGCTTGGTGATCTGGTCGAGCACCTGCTCGCCGAAGCCCATCTTCACCTTGCAGACGATTTCCCGGTAGCGCAGGTCGTGCCACTGGGGCATGAGGCGCAGCACCTGGGCATATTGTTCGAGGGCCTGCGCATAGTGGCCGAGTTCTTCATGCAGGCGGCCCTGAAGGTATTCGTTCCAGGCCTGGAGGGCGGGCGAGGGGGTGAGGCTGGCCGCCTCCCGGAAGGACTGGGGCGCATGGGCGTAGTCGCCGCGCTCCACCTGCAAAAAGCCGAGCACCGTCCTGAGGCGCGGGTCGCGCGAGTGCCGGGTGATGGACTCATTGATGGATTTTTCCAGGGAAAGGAGGCCTTCCGGCGGCGTCTGGGCCAGCTTGTCGAGGAAATCCCAGGCCGGGCTGTCGTCCCGCTGGACGTTTTCGTCCTCGTCCGCATCGCGCATGCGGTAGAGCCACTGCCGGGGCACGTTGCGCAGCTGGCCGGCGCCGTTGAGGTCGAGCACCGCTTGCAGGAGGGTGGCGGTGGGGCCGGGGGTGCTCAGCAGCTCCCCGTAGCCGTCCAGCCCCCTGGCGACCAGCATGTGTTCGATCTGCCGGAAGCCCTCGTTGATGGTGTCCAGATCGAGCGCGGCCAGCTCGTCCCAGATCTGGGGACGGCTGGGGGCGTAGGTGCGGGTCGGGCACTGGGCGGCGGTGTGGGTGCGTATGCCGCAGTAGAAGCAGCCGGCATCGGACGAGCCGGCCGCCAGATGTCCGGCCATGAGCAGGGGGATGGAGCGGTGGCTGACGCTGTTCTCGTCAAGGATGATGTTGCACCAGCTGTCGATGCTCGACTGGTCGCCGGAAAAGGCGATGTCCCGGATGGTGAAGCCCTCGCCCAGCAGGTAGGCGTTGCGATAGCTCATGTAGGGAAAGTCGGGCATGAGGTTGTCCCACTTCAGGCCGACTTTCCTGGGCAGATCATTGTTGAAGTTGAAATTCTTGCGATCCGTCACCACGCAGACGCAGGGCCAGCAGGGGGCCTTCTGGTCGCTTTCGCGGTCGAAGGTCTGGAGGTAGTCGCGCAGGAAGGTACGCAGCATGAGCAGGTTTTCCACGGCCACCATGACGAAGGTCTCGTGGACGATGAAGCGCATCTTGTGTTCCTGGAAGAGGCTCTCCAGGCGCTCGAACATGGCGGGCCAGCCGGCCTGGTATTCCTTGTCCAGCGGGCTGCCCAGGGGGTGGAGGATGGCGAACCACGACTGGGTGGACGTGTAGGGCATGCGCACGTCCGCCTTGAGCAATGCCCAGTCCAGATGCGCTATTCCCTGACGGGGCGCGGCCTTTTCAAAGTCGATGCCGGGCAGGGTGTTCTTGCCTTCGCGGCTCTTGGGATGCACCCAGACTTCCAGGCTCTCGGGGATCATCATCTGCTGGGCGGCCAGCTTGCCGTCCACCCAGAGGTTCATTTCCCGGCGCGCGCCGAACTGCAGACGCCCGGGGAAGATCTCGATGGCGACGGGCAGGTCGTTGAAATTGCCCCAGACGGAGAGGCGCGCCAGCGCCAGGAAGGCATCGTCGGTAAAGAAGAACCACAGCGCCTGGTCGCCTTCTTCGGTCAGCAACATGCCGCCGTAGTTGAGCAGCGTCTGGTTGACGGCCGCAGGCGGGGTCTTTTGCCAGCACACCCAGACGGCATGCCCCATGGTGCTCATGCGGACCACGGGAATTTCAGGCAGGCGATTGAGAAGCTGCGACAAATTGGCCATGAAAAAATCCTTTATGCCGGACGGCGATATATGTAGACTGACACGTCAGGCCGCCGTGCCCCCAACAGGAGAAACAACACCTATGGACATCACCAAAACGCTACAGGAACTGAAACAGCGCCCCGGCTTCAGCGATCATGTGGGCATGATGCTGGTGCACAACGGCGTCGTGCGGGGCTGGTCCCGCAAGGAGCATGCCGCCGTGGGGCGGGTCATCGTCCGACCCGACCGTGAACGGATGGAGGCCATCCGCCGTGAGATGGAGGGCCGGCCCGGCATCTTCGCCGTGCTGGCGGAAGCCGCCGAAGGCGAGCGCCGCCCCGGGGACGATCTGCTCTTCCTTGTGGTGGCCGGCGATCTCCGTGAGAACGTGAAAGCCGTCTTTGCGGAGCTGCTGGACCGCATCAAGTCCGAGGCCGTCATCAAGGAGGAGCTGCCGCCCGCCTAGGCCGGTTCGCGCAACCCGTCAGTTCCTTTCCTCTTTATCGGCATCACGGGGCGGGACATTAGCGCCGCCGGCCCTTTTCCGCAAAGATTTCCGGCATTGCCAAACGGCAAAGGCTGCCTATACTATGGGAGCAGGCCGGGGCGTCGCCCCTCTCCGTGAACCCCTCTCTTTCGGCCGTGCGTCCACGGTCGTTCTTCCCAGGAGTCCCGATGTTCGGATATATCTTCAAAAAAATCTTCGGCAGCAAGAACGAGCGCTATTTGCGCCGCCTGCGTCCGCTGGTGGCGCGCATCAATGCTCTCGAGCCCGATATGCAGGCCCTGGCCGACGAGGACTTTGCCCGGCGCATGGGCGAGTACCGGCAGGCCGTCCAGGCCGGGGAGAGGACGCTGGACGAGCTGCTGCCGGAGGTCTTCGCCCTGGTGCGGGAGGCCTCGCGCCGCGTGCTGGGCATGCGCCATTACGACGTGCAGCTCATCGGCGGCATGGTGCTGCACAAGGGCAAGATCGCCGAGATGAAGACCGGCGAAGGCAAGACCCTCGTGGCCACGCTGGCCGTGGCCCTCAATGCCTTGTCCGGCAAGGGCGTGCATGTGGTGACGGTCAATGACTATCTGGCCCGGCGCGACGCCGAGTGGATGGGCAGGCTTTACGGCTTCCTCGGCCTGAGCACCGGCATCATCGTCCACGGTCTGGACGACGAGGAGCGCAAGGCCGCCTATGCCGCGGACATCACCTACGGCACCAACAACGAATTCGGCTTCGACTACCTGCGCGACAATATGAAATTCTATGCCGAGCAGCTCGTGCAGCGCGGGCATAATTTCGCCATCGTGGACGAAGTGGACTCCATCCTCATCGACGAGGCCCGCACGCCGCTCATCATCTCCGGCCCCTCGGACGAGGACGTGAGCGCCTACCGCATCATGGACGGCGTGGTGCGTCAGCTCGGGCCGGAGCACTACACCGTGGACGAGAAGGCCCGTACCGCCATGCTCACCGAAGAGGGCGTCATGCGCTGCGAGGAACTCCTCAAGCTGGACAACCTCTTCGACCCGGCCAACGTCACGGCCCAGCACGGCATCCTGCAATCCCTCAAGGCGCATCACATCTTCAAGCGCGACAAGGATTACATGGTGGTGGACGGTCAGGTGGTCATCGTGGACGAATTCACCGGCCGTCCCATGGAGGGCCGCCGCTATTCCGACGGCCTGCATCAGGCGCTGGAAGCCAAGGAAGGCGTCACCGTGGCCGCCGAGAACCAGACCCTGGCCTCCATCACCTTCCAGAATTATTTCCGCCTTTACGATAAGCTGTCCGGCATGACCGGCACGGCGGACACCGAAGCCGTGGAATTCCAGCAGATCTACGGGCTGGAGGTGGTCTCCATCCCGCCCAACCGGCCCATGATCCGCAAGGATTATCCCGACCTCATCTACCGCAGCCGCAAGGAGAAGTACGAGGCCATCCTCGAATCCATCCGCGAGCTGCACAAGACGGGCCAGCCCGTGCTGGTGGGGACCATCTCCATCGAGACCTCGGAAATGCTCTCGGCGCATCTGAAACGCATGGGCATCCCGCATAACGTGCTCAACGCCAAGCAGCACGAACGGGAAGCGGAGATCGTGGCCCAGGCCGGGCAGAAGGGCAAGGTGACCATCGCCACCAACATGGCCGGCCGCGGGACGGACATCATCCTCGGCGATGGCGTGCGCGAGCTGGGCGGCCTGCACATCCTCGGCACCGAGCGGCACGAGAGCCGCCGCATCGACAATCAGCTGCGCGGCCGTTCCGGCCGTCAGGGCGACCCGGGCTCGTCCCGTTTCTACCTCTCCCTGGAAGATGATCTCATGCGGCTTTTCGGTTCGGAGCGCATCGCCGGGCTCATGGAAAGGCTGGGCCTCAGGGACGGCGAGGCCATCGAGAACCGCATGGTCACCCGCGCGGTGGAGGGCGCGCAAAAGCGCGTGGAAGCGCATCATTTCGAGATCCGCAAGACCCTGCTGGATTATGACAACGTGATGAACCAGCAGCGCGAGGTCATTTACACGCTGCGGCGCGACATTATGACCGAGGCGGACATGGAGCCTGTGGTGGCCGAATTCCGCGGCGACGTGCTGGACGACGCCTACGGCCAGCTCGACCACGTCCCCGCCGACCAGCTGGACGAGGCGCGGGCAACGGTCATGGCGCGGCTGGCGGACGTCTTCAACCTCGGCCGCGTCATGCAGCCGGGCTCGCCCCTGCCGGAGCGCGAAGTCTGCGAGGAGAAGATCGGCGAGATCTTCGCCCAGCTGCGGGAAGAGGCGCAGTCCATGTATCAGCCCATCCTGCGGTATTTCCTGCTGGAAGAGCTCGACCGCTGCTGGAAGGAACATCTGCGCAACATGGACGCTCTGCGGGACGGTATCGGCCTGCGCGGCTACGGTCAGAAGGACCCCAAGCTGGAATACAAGCGCGAGGGCTTCGAGATCTTCCAGACCATGCTCTTCCAGATCCGCGAGGGCGTGTTCCGCACCCTGACGCGGGTCCATGTGCAGCCTGAGAGCCGGGAGGAGGAAGCGCCCGCCCTGCGCCACCGGAAAGAGGAACAGGACCTCTCCTACTCCGGCGGCAGCGAGGCGGAGCCGCCCAAGGCCCGACCGGCGCGCGCCCGCCAGCAGGTGGGCCGCAACGACCTCTGTCCCTGCGGCAGCGGCAAGAAGTACAAGCGCTGTTGCGGCGCCGGCCAGTAGTCCGCAGGGCGGACGAGGGGACGGACGCGCCGCGCGGAGCCGCGCCGGGGCCGTCTCCTCGAAAGACGTCGTCACGGCGTCGTCCGGCGGGGAGGCGGCTTTTGACGGGCGGCCCTCCCGCCCGCCGTCCTCGCGGGATATTCGCCGGGGGCTGCCGGGCCGGGCAGGAGACTTTCCCTTTGCGCCTGACGGAAAATATGCTAGAGCGGTCCCACTGTGAAAGGAGCCGCGCCGGACTGGCGCAGGCGCGCAATGCCCGCCTCCGCCGTCCGGCGGGAGGCGGCAAAACGGCCGCCGTGCCGGCGTCCCGCGCCCGTCGCGCGCGTCCCGCGAAGACGCGCTGACGGACGGGGAACGTCGCGCGGGGGGAGAGGTGCTATGGCCGATGAGCCAATCATCCAGATAGTCGGACTGGAAAAACGCTTTTCCGGCAAGAATGCACAGATCTATGCCCTGCGCGGTATCGATCTTGCCATTGGCAAGGGCGACATCTTCGGCATCATCGGGCAGAGCGGGGCGGGCAAGTCCACCCTCGTGCGCTGCATCAACATGCTGGAACGGCCCACGGGCGGCAGCGTCTTCTTTGACGGCAAGGATCTTTGCCGGCTGCGGGAAGCGGAGCTGCGTGCGGCCCGCCGCTCCATGGGCATGATCTTCCAACAGTTCAATCTGCTCATGCAGCGTACGGCCCTGCAGAACGTCTGCTTTCCGCTGGAGCTTGTCGGCACGCCCCGCGCGGAGGCCCGCAAGCGCGCACAGGAACTGCTGGAGCTGGTGGGCCTGGCCAACCGCATGGAGTCCTATCCGTCGCAGCTTTCCGGCGGGCAGAAGCAGCGCGTGGCCATCGCCCGCGCCCTGGCCACCAATCCCCGCGTGCTCCTCTGCGACGAGGCCACCTCGGCCCTGGACCCCGCCACCACGGACTCCATCCTGGCCCTCATCAAGGACATCAATGCCCAGCTCGGCATCACCGCCGTGGTCATCACCCACGAGATGAGCGTCATCGAAAAGATCTGCAGCCATGTGGCCATCATCAGCAAGGGCGTCATCGAGGAACAGGGGCCTGTGGAGGAGGTCTTCTTCCACCCGCAGACCGAGGCCGCCCGGCGGCTCGTCCTGCCCGAGGCCCTGCAGAAGCTGCCCGGCGAGTACATGTACCGGCTCATCTTCAACGGGCGTTCCTCCTTTGAGCCGGTCATCGCCAACATGGTACTGGAATGCGGCTGCCCGGTGAACATCATGTACGCCGACACGCGCGACATCAACGGCGTGGCCTTTGGTCAGATGGTGCTGCAACTGCCCGAACGGGAGGCCTCGCGCACCCGCATCATGGCCTATGCCCGCGCACATGACATCATGCTGGAGGAGATGCGTCCATGATCGACCAGCAAACCCTTGAAATGCTGCTGGGCGGCGTGTGGGATACCCTGTACATGACCCTGGTGGCCACGTTCTTTTCCTACGTCTTCGGCCTGATCATGGGCGTGGCGCTGGTCATCTGCCGCAAGGACGGCATCCGCCCCAATGCGCTCGTCTACGGGGTGCTGGATGTGGTGGTCAATCTGACTCGCTCCTTCCCCTTCCTCATCCTTATGATCGCGGTCATCCCCTTCACCCGCTTCCTGGTGGGGACCACCATCGGCAACAACGCCACCGTGGTTCCGCTGGTGCTGGCGGCCGCGCCCTTTGTGGCCCGTCTGGTGGAATCCTCCCTGCTGGAGGTGGACGCCGGCGTGGTGGAGGCCGCGCAGAGCATGGGGGCCTCCACCTGGCAGATCATCACCAAGGTGCTGCTGCCCGAAGCCCTGCCCTCGCTCATCAACGGCAGCGCCGTGTCGGCCATCACCATTCTGGGGTACTCGGCCATGTCCGGCGCCGTGGGCGGCGGCGGCCTGGGCAAGCTGGCCATCATGTACGGCTACAACCGCTATCAGACGGACATCATGGTTATGACCGTCGTGCTGCTCATCATCATCGTGCAGGCCTTCCAGAGCTTCGGCAACTGGGCCACCCGACGCAGCGACAAGCGCGGCTCCTGAGCGGCCGCGTGACACCCTTTAGCCTGTGGGAGACACAGCCATGAAAAAACTGCTTCTGACGCTGGCGGCCCTGTTGCTGCCCCTTTCCGCCCAGGCGGGCAATACCATCGTGGTGGGCGCTTCGCCCACGCCGCATGCCGAGATACTGGCCGAAGCCGCCAAGCTCCTCAAGAAGGACGGCTATACCCTGAAGATCGTGGAATATTCCGACTATGTCCAGCCCAATGTGGCGCTGGACGGCAAGGAGCTGGACGCCAACTACTTCCAGCACAAGCCCTATCTGGACGACTTCAACGCCCAGAAGGGCACGAAACTCGTGAGCATGGGTGGCGTGCACTATGAGCCCTTCGGCATCTACGCGGGCAAGTGCAAGAACCTCAAGGACCTGAAGGACGGCGCCATGGTGGCCGTGCCCAATGACGCCACCAACGAGGGTCGCGCGCTCCTGCTCATGGAGGCCGTGGGGCTCATCACGCTGAAGAAGGATGCCGGTCTGGCCGCCACCCGCCGCGACATCGCCGACAATCCCAGGAAGCTCAAGATCGAGGAGATCGAGGCCGCCCAGCTCGTGCGCGCCCTGCCCGACGTGGACGTGGCCATCATCAACGGCAACTACGCCATCCTCGGCGGGCTGAAGGTGGCCAACGCCCTGGCCGTTGAGGCCGCCGACTCCGTGGCCGCCGCCACCTACGCCAATATTCTGGCCGTGCGCGCCGGCGACGAGAAGCGTCCCGAGCTGGTGGAGCTCTACAAGGTGCTGACCGGCCCCGAACTGGCCGAATTTATGAAGAAGAAGTACGCCGGCGCGGTGCTGCCGGCCCACAAGTAGCCGCGTTGCCCGGGCCGCCCGTCAGCGGGCGGCCGGAGGACGGAAGGAAGGGGGCGTCTGCCGCTGGCGGCAAACGCCCCTTCCCGTTGCCGGGGACTGACGGCAGACCTGCGGCCTGCGGAGGGTTCGCGCCCGGCGGCCTCCGGTCGGGCGGGCTTGACCGCGCGGCCGTGTTGTGAAAGACATAGGCCATCAAACCCGTTAACGAAAGACGAGGCATCAAATGACCGCGCAAAGCTATCGCTGCGGCTGGGTGGCGCTCATGGGACCGCCCAATGCGGGCAAATCCACCCTGCTCAACGCGCTGCTGGGGCAGAAAGTCACCATCGTGACCCCCAAGCCGCAGACCACGCGGAACCAGATCGTGGGCATCCATACCGACGAGACGGCGCAGACCATCTTCATGGACACGCCGGGGCTTTCGCAGGTGCGGGGACGGTTGAGCAAGGCCATGCTCCAGGCCGTATGGCAGAGCCTCAATCAGGCCGACGTCATCATGCCTGTGCTGGACAGCCATCTCTATATCCGCCATCCCGACTATCTGGAACGCGACCTCGCGCCGGTGGCCGAGGCGCTGGCCAGCGAGGAGCGGCCCATGATCGTGGTGGTCAACAAGGTCGATCTCTTCGCGGACAAGAGCCGCATGCTGCCCCTGCTGACCCGCCTGAGCGAGATGTGGCCCACGGCGGAGATATTCCCGGTGTCGGCCCTTATGAAGGACGGCCTGCCCGCCCTCATGGAGCTTATCCGCTCGCGTCTGCCCGAAGCCGAGGCCCAGTTCCCCGACGATCAGATCTCCACGGCGCCGGTGCGCTTCATGGCGGCGGAGATCATCCGCGAGAAGCTCTTCCTGCACCTGCGGCAGGAAGTGCCCTACTGCATCGCCGTGGAGGTGGAGCACTGGGAAGAGGATGCCGCGCGGGGACAGACCGTCATTCACGCGGTGATCTATGTGGCCCGCCCCATGCACAAGGGGATGGTCATCGGCAAGGGCGGCAGGGCGCTCAAGCAGGTGGGCACGGAAGCCCGCAAGGACATCCAGGAGCTTTTGGGCGGCAAGGTGCATCTGGAGCTCTGGGTCAAGGTGCGGGAAAACTGGACGGAAGATTCGGCCTTCGTGCAGGAAATGACCCGGGTCGGGGAGGTATTGTAAGATGGATGTGCGTGCGCGGTATGCGTCCGTGCTGGAGCGGCTGGACAAGGCCGTGGCCGACGCGGGACGCAAGCGGGAGGAAGTAACCCTGGTTGCCGTCTCCAAGCTGCATGCGGCGGAGGATGTGGCCCGTGTGGCCGCCGCCGGCCAGGTGGATTTTGGCGAGAACTATGTCCAGGAGGCCCTGCAGAAACGGCAGGATCTGGCCGGCGACCCGGCCTGTGCCCATATCCGCTGGCACATGATCGGGCATGTGCAGAGTCGCAAGGCCCCGCTGGTGGCCGGCGCCTTTGCCCTGCTCCATACCCTGGATTCGCGCAAGCTGGCCGACGGGCTGGAAAAGCGCCTTGCCGCGCTCGATGCGCGTCAGCCGGTGCTCTTTGAGATCAACGTGGGGGCCGAGCCGCAAAAATCCGGCATCATGGCTGAAGATTTGCCGGAACTTGCCGATTATATTCTGGAGCACTGCCCGCACCTGGATGTGCGGGGCCTTATGTGTCTGCCGCCGGTCTTTGATGCCGGGGACGCCGCGCGCCCCTATTTCGCGCGCCTGCGCTGCCTGTGCGAGGATCTGCGAACGCGTACCGGACTGGCCTTGCCGCATCTGTCCATGGGCATGTCCGGCGATTTCCCGGCGGCGGTGGCCGAAGGCTCGACCATCGTCCGCATCGGGACGGATATTTTTGGTCCGCGCCCGCCAAAAGTCTAGCATGGCGCGATTATTGCAAGAGCTTTTGTGGATCCACGAGGCGAAGAGGCCGCGGCGGTGCCTGCGGCAGGACGGCGCGGACGCTTTTTCGGAATACCGCCAACGGTAAGGAGCAGCTATGGCAGCCAAAGACGGCAGCAAGGAATCGCAGGCCCTTCCTCCGGGAAGCGGCGCGGCAGACACCCCCAGGAAGAAGTCCCGCGCCAAACGGATCGTCATATTTTTGGCGATCCTGCTCATTACCCTGAGCGCGGCGGGGGGCGCGGCCTACTGGTGGCTTTTTCTGCGCACGACTGATGGCGTGACCCCGGAAAGCCCTGCCGCCACGGCATCGGCGCAAGACGCCGCGACGCCGGCGGGGCAGTCCGCTCCGGCAGGCGCCGCGCCCGGGAAGGCGTCCCCGGTTCCGGCAGCCGGGCAGGGGTCGCCCCGCATCGAGGCACAGCCGGAGATGCCGCGCAGCGCGGGCATCGTGCTGCCGCTGCAGCCCATCCGGGTCAATCTCACCGATCCCAGCGGGCGGCGGTATCTCACCGTCGGCATGGAGATCGAGGTCAACAGCGATGTGTCGAAGGAGCTCAAGGCGCAGGGCGCCCGCATCAACGACACCATCATCATGCTGCTGGCCGGGAAGACCTTCGGCGATATCTCCACGCCGGAGGGCAAGGTGTTGCTCAAGCATGAGATCGCCGCGCGTCTCAACCAGATTCTGGGCGCGCAGCGGGTCATCCGGGTCTACTTTACCAACTTCGTGGTGGAATAGCTTCCCCCACGCCTGAAACGAGGATGTGAGCATGGCGCAGGACGATCAGGACGATTTGGCCGCACAGTGGGCGGCTCAGCTGGATGGGAGCGGAGGAGCGGACGACCTGCTCGCCGATGTCGACCTCGGGGGGGATACCGACAAACCCGCGGGAGGCGAGGACGAGTCGCTGGCCTCGGAATGGGCCGAAGCGCTTGCCAATGATGAAAAGAGCGGCGGCACGGACAAGCTGACGAGCTTTGCCGAACAGGCCACGGATGCCCAGTTCAAGGACATGACGGAGGCCGCCCGGCAGCCGCACGACCAGAAGCTCAAGCGCGAGCTGGACTTCATTCTGGACATCCCGCTGGATGTTTCGGCCGAACTGGGCCGGACCCGTCTGCTCATCAACGAGCTGCTGCAGCTGGGTCAGGGCTCGGTGGTGGAGCTGAACAAGCTGGCCGGCGAGCCGCTGGAAGTCTTTGTGAACGGCAAGCTGGTGGCCCGCGGCGAAGCCGTGGTCATCAACGAAAAATTCGGTGTCCGGCTGACGGACATCATCAGCCCCATTGAACGAGTGAAGCAGCTTGGCTAACCGTTCTCAACGCCGCAATGCCATCCTGACGGCGGCATGCGCGGGGATCTGGGCGATCGGGGGGCTTCCTCCGGTCGCCCTGGCCGCTGAAGGAGGCGTCCCCGATGCGGGCGCGCCCCTGGGGCAGCCCATGTTCTCCTGGGGCAGCTATGTGCAGGCCCTGGCCATCCTGTGCCTGCTGTTGGGGCTGCTCTGGGTGGGCGTGTGGCTCCTGCGGCGGTATGGCCGCTTCAACTTTATCCCGCGGCCCGGCAACCTGCCGCGCGACGCGCTGATGATGGAGGCGCAAATGCCGCTGGGCCCGCGCAAGGGGCTCATGGTGGTGCGCTTCATGAACCGCAGGCTGTTGCTCGGCGTGACCGAACAACAGATCATCCTGCTGACGGAGGAGAGCCCAGACCATGAAACGTCTCGTCAGGATTTTCAGCACCTCCTGGAGCAGAGCGTTGCCGCTGCTGCTCGCGACGCTGGTGCTGACGGTCCTCGTGCCTGAGCAGGTGGGGGCCGCGCAGGATCTAACCCTGCCCAGCATGCAGCTTACGCTTTCCGGCGGGGCGACCGAGCCGAGCAAGGTCTCCGTCCTGCTGGAGATCCTTTTCCTCTTGACCGTTCTGTCCGTGGCGCCGTCCATCATGCTCACGGTCACGAGCTTCACGCGCATCATCATCGTGTTCAGCTTCCTGCGGCAGGCAATGGGCGTGCAGCAGCTGCCGCCCACCCAGGTGCTGGCCAGCCTGGCCGTCTTTATGACGGTGGTCATCATGTTCCCCGTGGGCAAACGCATCAACGACGAAGCACTGCAACCCTACCTCCAGGAGCAGATCGATTACAAGGTGGCGCTGGACAGGGCCCAGGAGCCGCTGCGCGTGTTCATGTTCAAACATACGCGCGAAAAGGACATCTCGGTCTTCTACGCCATCTCGGGCATGGAAGCGCCCCGGAACAAGAATGAAGTGCCCACCATGATGCTGGCCGCCGCCTTTGTGATCAGCGAGCTCAAGACGGCCTTCACCATCGGCTTCCTTATCTACATCCCCTTTCTCGTGCTGGACATGGTCATCTCCAGCGTGCTGCTGGCAATGGGGATGATGATGCTGCCGCCCATGATGGTCTCCATGCCGTTCAAGCTGCTGCTCTTCGTCATGGTGGACGGCTGGAACCTGCTTGTGGGCTCGCTGGTCAACAGTTTCCTCTTGTGACGGGAGGGCGGACATGACGACGGATTTTGTCATCGGTTTCGGCAGGCAGGCCATCGAGCTCTGCCTGATGATGGCGCTGCCCATGCTGGCCGTGGGGCTCGGCGTCGGCGTGGTGGTGAGCATCATCCAGGCGGCCACCCAGATCCAGGAGACCACGCTGAGCTTCATCCCCAAGATCATCAGCATGTTCATCGCGCTGTTGCTGGCCCTGCCCTGGATCATGGAGCGGGTGGTCACGTTCACCCGTGAGGTGTTCATCAACATCCCCAATTACGTCCAATAGCCCGCCAATGTGCCGGCGGGGGCGTCGCGCGGGCGGGCTTTCCGCCCGAAGGCATCTTGCCTAACCGGCCCGGCAATGCTATGAATGGACGCATGGATGTTCTTGAGCAGCTGGAAGTCCGTGTTTCGGAGCTTTTGCGCAAGCTGGAGGCCATGCAGGCCGACAGCGCCCGGCAACAGGCCGAAATGGCGGCGGCTGCCAGAGAAAACGAGGCTCTTGCGGCCAAAAATGATGCGCTCACGCAGGCTCTGGCCCGGGAAAGGGCATGGCGGGCCGAGGCTCTTGCCCGGCTGGACGCCCTGATTCAGGCTGTGGAAGAGCACGAGAGCGCGGAGTAGATGCCCATGAGCCTGGAGAACGCGAGCAGGCTGACCGTCCTGGGGACTGATATCTTCTTTCGTCCCGGCGCGGATCTGGAAAAGTTCCGGGCTACCATCGCACTGGTGGAAGAGCGGTTCGCCGATTTGAAACTGAGGTCCCACGGCGCGCAGACCAAAGATATTCTGCTGACGTACTTGGCCCTTGGGCTGGCGGAAGATTTACTGCAAGCGCAGAAAAAGCAGGAGGATGTACAGGATCGCATCCAGAACCTGCTTACGCAAATAGAAGAGTCGCAACCTCTTTAACTCCCTGGGGTGTGCGTGATTTATGTCTCGGTGCTGACCTTACAAGCATACATAAGGGAGCCGTATCCGCTACCGGTGAGCATGCCCGCAAGGGAAGCCTGATGGGAGCGTCTCGGCGCCCACCTGGGAAACCAGGTTCTGCACCGAAGACATGACACGGCATCCTGGGGCATTTGCCCCGGAGACCTCCGGGTGTGCCTGTCCTGCGCCGTTCGGGCGCGTCTCTACCTGCCCCCGCCGTGGTTACACGCTGACCGCTGCGCCTCTTGGTGCGGCGTTGGGCGGCCTGGCCGCCATTCCGGGGGGAAATTATGGATATCATGACCATCGTGTCGGCTGTGCTGGCGCTCCTCGTGGGCGGGGCGCTCGGCTATGTATTGCAGAGCCGGGCGACCACCAAGCGCATCGGCGATGCGGACGAACTGGCAAAGCGCATCGTCGAGGAGGCGCGCAAGGAAGCGCAGGCGCAGAAAAAGGAAATCCTCCTGCAGGGACAGGACGATCTCTATAACCAGAAGCGCGAGCTGGAGAACGAGTTCAAGGAGCGCGAGCGGGACGTCAAGAACCGGGAGCGCAAGCTTGAGGAAATGGGCGACCGGCTGGAAGAGCGGCTGGGCAAGGCCACGGAAAAGGAGCACGAGCTCCTGGCCACGGAAAAGGATCTGGCTCGCAAGGAACGCCAGCTCGCGGAAAATGAAGAGTACCTCCAGGGACGCATCGAGGAGCAGGAACAGCGCCTCGCCGAGATCGCCGGCCTCACCGCGGACGAGGCCCGGGAGCGCCTCCTCGCCGAGATCGAGGCCCGCACGCGCCATGAATCCGCGCGCATGATCCGCCAGATCGAGACCGAAGCCCGCGAAACGGCCGACCGCAAGGCCAAGGAGATCTTGTGCAGCGTCATCCAGCGCTATGCCGGCGACTACGTCAACGAACAGACGGTGACGGCGGTCAGCCTGCCCAGCGAAGACATGAAAGGCCGCATCATCGGGCGTGAAGGCCGCAATATCCGCGCGCTGGAAGCGGCGACCGGCGTGGACCTCATCATCGACGACACGCCGGAGACGGTCATCCTCTCCGCCTATAGTCCCTTGCGGCGTCAGGTGGCCAAGATGGCGCTGGAGCGCCTCATCCAGGACGGCCGCATCCATCCCGCACGCATCGAGGACATCGTGCAGAAGTGCGAGCAGGAGCTCGACACGCAGGTACGCGAGGTGGGCGAGCAGGCCACCTTCGACGCCGGCGTGCACGGCATCCATCCCGAGATCGTCCGCCTGCTGGGCCAGCTGCGCTACCGCACCTCCTTCACCCAGAACGTCCTCCAGCATTCGCTGGAAGTCTCGGCCCTCTGCGGCATGATGGCCGCCGAACTGGGCATGGACGTCAAAAAGGCCAAGCGCGCCGGCCTGCTGCACGACATCGGCAAGGCCGTGGACCACGAGGTGGAAGGCCCGCATGCCCTCATCGGCGCGGACATCGCCAAAAAATACAACGAGGCCAAGGACATCGTCCACGCCATCGCCGCTCACCATGAGGATCAGCGCCCCTCCACGGCGCTGGCCGTGCTCGTGCAGGCGGCGGACTCCATTTCCGGGGCCAGGCCCGGCGCGCGAAAGGAACTGCTGGAGAACTACGTCAAGCGCCTTGAGGACCTGGAGAACATCGCCACCTCCTTTGACGGCGTCGCCAAGGCCTACGCCATCCAGGCCGGGCGCGAGATCCGCGTGATGGTCAATCCCGAAAGCGTGGACGACGACACGACCTACCTGCTCTGCAAGGACATCGCCGAAAAGATCGAGAAGAACCTGACCTATCCCGGCCAGATCCGGGTTACGGTCATCCGGGAGCGGCGGGCGTCGGGCTTCGCCAAATAGGAGCTGGAGTGGACTCGCCCTGGTTGCTGTTTCTGCTGGGCTCCGAGCTGCCGGTCGTCTTCCTGCTGGCCTTTGCCGCGGCCTGCCGGGCCGGTATGGGCGGAGCGCGGCGCGGCGCGGCCCTGCTGACGGCAATGCTGACGCCACTGGCCGCGGAGGTGCTGCGTCATCTCCTGCTGCGCAGCGGGCAGTACCTGTTCCTCGTGCATCCCGTCGAGGTGCTGGCCTGCCTGCTGGCCGGCGGGCTGCTGGGCTGCGCGGCATCGCGGGGGCGGCGCGCGCCGCTCGTGTCCATGCTGGCCGATACGCTGGGGCTGTTCCTTTTTTCCGCCCTGCTGGTGCATGCCGGCCTGGGGTCGGGCCTGTATCGGCCGCAGGATGTGGGGCTGGTGCTGCTGGCATGGCTGGCGGCCTGCCTGACGGCCCTGCTGCGGGATACACTCAATGCCGACAGTCCCCGCATCATGGACGAACAGGTCTACGCGACGGGCATGGCCCTCGCGGCCCTGCTGGTGCTGACCGCCCGGCTGCACTGGCCCGCTGCCGGGCCGGCTGAGCAGCTGGGCATACTCTGGGGTGCCGCCATGCTGCCCCTGCTGTTGCGCTGCGTGTGGCTGCGTCGGCAGCCCGGACGGCAGTGTCCCTGGCAATAGCAATACGGCCAGGCGGCAGAGTAAAAAACCGTGCGGGCGGCGCATTTCACGTCGCCCGCAGCAAGGCGGAGAGGAGAGGAAGCTTCCTTTCGAACGGATTCGCTCGAGAGGAGGGTTTTTTTTGTGCAAAAACTGCTGGTGCGGCAAACCGCACGGCACGCCCCCGGAAGGCCGCCGCGTCGCACCGGCCCGGACCGGCCGCGCGTCCGCGCAGGCAGCGGCCCGCTCCCCGCATGACGGAGGACGGCTGCCGCCTTCACCTTAAGAACAAAGAAGGGATGTCCATGATTCCCATGCCTGAACAGCTGCCCCATCCGCAGCTTACCCCCAATATCGAAGTCGTTCTGAAAAAGCGTTACCTGCGTAAAAGCCTGGACGGCCTTTCCGCTGAGGAACCGCGCGACCTGTTCTGGCGCGTGGCCGCGGCCATTGCCGCCGTGGACGGCGACTACGGCGCCACGCCGGACCAGCAGGCGGCGATGGCCCGCCGTTTCTATGATCTTATGACCTCCTGGCAGTTCCTGCCCAATTCGCCCACGCTTATGAATGCCGGAACGGAGCTCGGGCAGCTTTCCGCCTGTTTCGTCCTGCCGGTGGGCGACTCCATCGAGGAGATCTTCGACGCCGTCAAATACGCGGCCATGATCCACAAATCCGGCGGCGGCACGGGCTTTTCCTTTTCGCGACTGCGCCCCAAGGCGAGCCGTGTGGGCTCCACGGGCGGCGTGGCCTCCGGGCCCGTTTCCTTCCTGCGCATCTTCAATACGGCGACCGAGCAGGTGAAGCAGGGCGGCACACGGCGCGGGGCCAACATGGGCATCCTGCGTGTGGATCATCCCGACATCGTGGAATTCATCCGCGCCAAGGAAAAGGACGGCGAATTCAACAATTTCAATCTCTCGGTGGGCCTGACGGAAGCCTTCATGCAGGCGGTGGAGGCGGATGAGGAATACGAACTGCGCTCCCCGCAGAACGGCGAGGTGGTCAAGCGGCTGCGCGCCCGGGATATCTTCGACCTGCTTGTCCGCAAGGCCTGGGAGTCCGGCGATCCGGGCATAATCTTTCTGGATCGCATCAATCGCGACAATCCGACGCCGGAACAGGGAGAGATCGAGTCCACCAATCCGTGCGGCGAGCAACCCCTGTTGCCCTACGAGGCCTGCAACCTCGGCTCCATCAATCTGGCCTGCTTCTACCAGCCCGGGCACAATGAGGACGCCGATCCCGCCGCCAGAGGCATCGACTGGGAGGCCCTGCGGGAGGTCGTGCGCTTGTCCGTCCACTTCCTCGACAATGTGGTGGACGCTTCCCGCTTCCCGCTGGAGCGCATCGCCGAGACCGTGCGGCGCAATCGCAAGATCGGCCTCGGCGTCATGGGCTTTGCCGACCTGCTCTATCAGCTGGGCATCGCCTATGACTCGGAAGAGGGGACCGCCCTTGCCGAACGCATCATGGCCTTCATCAATGCCGAAGGGCACGCCGCCTCTGCCGAACTGGCCCGCGCGCGCGGCCCCTTCCCCGCCTATGCCCAGTCCACCTATGCCGCACGCGGCGAAGGCCCGTATCGCAACGCCACGGTGACGACCATCGCGCCCACGGGAACCCTGTCGCTCATCGCGGGCTGCTCCTCCGGCGTGGAGCCGCTTTTCGCGCTCTGCTTCACCCGCAACATACTCGATGGCGAACGCCTGCTGGAGGTGAACCCCTATTTCGAGGCGGCCGTGCGCGAGGCCGGGCTGGACGGCGAGGAACTCATGGAGCGCGTGCTCGAAAAAGGTTCCATCCAGGACATGGACATCCTGCCCGAGGACATGCGCCGCGTCTTCGTGACCGCTATGGACATCGCGCCCGTCTGGCATCTGCGCATGCAGGCCGCCTTCCAGCGGCATACGGACAATGCCGTGTCCAAGACCGTCAATTTGCCCCATACCGCCACGGAACAGGACATCCACCAGATCTACTGGCTGGCCTATAAGGAAGGCTGCAAGGGCGTCACCGTCTACCGCGACGGCTGCAAGGCTCAGCAGGTGCTGGCCACGGGAGAGGGCCAGCGCAAGATTGACGGCGAACCGGCAAAACCCACGGTCTCAGCGGTGCGTAAGCGCCCGGACGTGGTGCAGGGCTTCACCCAGAAAGTGCAGACCGGCCTTGGCGCCATGTATCTGACGGTGAACGAGGTGGACGGCAAGCCCTTTGAAGTCTTCGCCACCATCGGCAAGTCCGGGCGCTCCATCACCGCCAAGGCCGAAGCCATCGGCCGCCTGGTCTCCCTTGCCCTGCGCTCCGGCGTGGAAGTGCGGGACATCGTGGCCCAGATCAAGGGCATCGGCGGCGAACACCCCGTCTTCCGCGGCAAGGGCCTGCTGCTCTCCATCCCCGACGCCATCGCCTGGGTGCTGGAAAAGCGCTACCTCAAGGATCAACAGCTCGGCATCGGCGTGACCGACATCGAACAGCAGCACTGCCCGGAATGCAACGCCGTGCTGGTCTTCCAGGAAGGCTGCCTCATCTGCCCCACCTGCGGCTTCTCCCGCTGCGGGTAAGGTCTGCCGCTGCGGGATGGGGGTTCAGCAGGGAAAAGGGGGACCCAGCGCTTCATGGCACGCGTAGCACCCCGCGCAGTGGTTTTCGCAGGGGGAAGGGGGACCCCCCGCCTCGCGCGGGTGGGGTCCCCCTTCCCCCTGCACCCCCAACCCCTCCCCGGCGCGCTTTATTTGTTCGGGATCGGAGGCAGCCTGAGCGGCCTGGAGTCTTACGAGCGCGGTCGTTGCCCATGTTTGCCGACTGCGGGCGCTGGGATGTGTGCGAGCGGTAGGCGGGCTTTCTGATGGCTCTCCCGCGCCGGCAGCGACCCAGCGGGCGGCCGGAGGCCGTGCCCGTTGCGACGCAGGAAGCTACGGGCATCGACAGCAGCGCGCGACCGAAAGGCGGCCGGAGGCCGTGCCCGTTGCGACGCAGGAAGCTACGGGCATCGACAGCAGCGCGAGGGATTCCTTCCCCTCAAAGTAACGCATCTTGATTTCAACTCGTTCCAAAGGAAGACGCATGAAATGGATGACACATCAGGCGGCGGCGGTCGGCATGGCGTTGGTGCTGCATTTGCCGGTGGAGGGGGTGCTTGCCTCCTGTTTTGGAGCCGTGCTGCCGGACATGCTGGACCAGCGAGCCTCCCGGATGACGCGCAATCCGCAGCGGACCTTCAACCGCATCCACCGGGGGGTGACGCACTGGTTCGGCTGGTGGCTGGGGCTTTTTCTGGTGGCGGGCCTGTTGCCGTTGCCGCCACACTGGCGTGCGGTAGTGCTGGGGGTGGGCTTTGGCGCGCTGAGCCACATCGTGCTGGATATGCTCAATCCCAGTGGCGTGCCGCTGCTGCCCTTCAGCCGCAAGAACCGTCTGTCCCTGCGGCTTTGCTCCACGGGCAGCGTCGGGGAGTACATCTTTCTGGCGGCCATGCTGGGCTGTTTCGTGCTCTTTCTGGGGCCGCGTTTCTGGGACATCCTGCATCAGGCCGAACGCTGGGCCGGGCACGCGCTGCGCTTTTAGGGCGTTTTATCTTTGAAAAAGATAAAACGCGAGGCGGCGGCACAGCGCCGTCCGGCCAAAAGTGAGCGGAAAAACGGCGTTTTTTCCGCGAAGCGCCAAGTCGTATGGTTTGAAACGCCAAGCGTTTCAAACAGAAAATGCCCAAGGCCCTCCCGCGCCGGGCCGGAGGCCGTGCCCGTTGGAGTTTACTCATAAAACGTTCTGTATTTTGTGGAGAAATGTTTTTTGCATGGTTCGCCCCCCTGGTAAAAGCGCGCTGGGGAAGGGATGGGGGGCTTGGGGGGAAGGGGAACCCCTCCCGCGCCGGCGGAGGGGTTCCCCTTCCCCCCAAAAAAACTGCACACAGAGGCAGCACGCCATATACAGAAAAGCCGCCGGGGTGACCGGCGGCTTTTCCGCAGTGTCAGGCATCACGCTATGGCGGGCAAGGATGCGGGGCCTGACGACGTTACAGGCAGCAGGCCAGCAGCGGCTGCCGCCGTAGTGCCTTTTCGGGTTTACAGGCCGAGCTGGGCCAGCATGTCGTCGATGGCTCCCTGAGAGCAGCCGTCGGCGCTGGGGCCCTTGAGGGTGCTGCTGGTCTGGCGGGAGTTGCGGAAGTCTTCCACCGCCTTGCTGACTTCATCGCGCAGTTCCTGCGCGTCCTTGGTGGGGTTCTTTTCCGCGCCGTCCAGGAAGAGGCCGGAGGAAACATAGAGCTCCACCACCGTGCCTTCGATGCGGTTGAGGGCCTCCACGACCTTCTTGATGCGCTGGCCGGTGATGTCCTGGAAACTCAGCGTGGTGAGCACATTGGTCAGGTCGTCGCCAAGACCGGTGTTGATGGCCTTGAGGCGTTCCATCTGCTCCGGCGTGCCCTTGCCGCCCATGAATGCCTCAATGAGTTCGGCGGATTCGATCTGAAGCTCAAGCTGCTTTTCCACCACCTCCAGGATGCTCATGGTCGCCTTTTCCGTGGCCTGCATGACTTCGCGCAGCTGATCCGAAGCTTCATTGAAAAGGTGGTCCGCCTCGTCACAGCCCAGCATCTGTCCGCTGGTCGCCTCGGAAATCTGCTGATAGATGCGCTTGAGTCCTTCACGCATATCGTCATTGAGCTGACGATAGACGCTCTGATGCTCTGATCCGCTCATGGCAAGCCTCCGTTACTTGTTGGTCTTGAGGAACGTCTTGGCGCGGGCCGCTTCCGGCGAATTGGGATACTTCTTGATCAGTTCCTGCATGCGGGCCTTGGCGGCGGCCGTCTGCTTGAGCTTGCTGAAGCAGATGCCCTGCTTGAGATAGGCCCCCGGCGCCCGCGAGGATTTGCCGTACTTGGTGATGACCGTGTCGTAGGCCAGGGCGGCATCGGCGAACTGATTGCGCTGGAAATAGCATTCCGCAAGATGATACTGCGCCTCGGCGGTCATGGTGTGGTTGGGATAGTTCTTGACGAAATCCGAAAAGGAGCGCTGGGCCTCGTCGTATTTGCGATTGGTGAAGGCGTTGATGCCGGCGTCATACAGGGCCATGGAAACGTCCTTCTTCGCAACCGGGGCCTGCTGAGGCTGCGGCGTGGGCTGTCCCCAGGTAGAGCCCTGATCCACGGCGGCGGTCCCCGCGGCGGCCGCGCCGGTGGTCGCCGTGGCGGTGAGGGCGGTGCTGGGCTGGCCCCAGGTTTCGCCCGTGCCGGCGGCCGCGGCGGACTGCGGCGCGGTGGCGGAGGTCTGGCCCCAGCCGTCCGAGAGAGCGGGCGCGGCCACCGGGGCCGGCGCGGAGGAAGCGGCGGGCAGGGCGGGCAGCGGGTCGCCCAGATTCAGGTTGAGGGCCATGCTGGTTTCCACCTGGCGCAGGGCGGCGTCATGCTTGTTCAGGCGTTCCACCACGGCACGGGCGCCGCCCACCTGTTGCAGGTCGTAGACCTGCCCCTTGAGGGATTGGACTTCCTGCCGCAGGGCCTGCACCTGATTCCACATCTCCGCCTGCGCGGGCTGGAGCTGACGGAGCTGGGAGTCCTGCTGCTGTACGCGCTGCTCCAGATCCAGCGAGGACGAGGAAGACGAACTGCCCGCCACGCAGCCGCTCGCGAGCGACGCGCTGCACAGGAGGCCAAGGGCGGTAAGGAATCGACTGTGTTTCATGAAGCACCTCGAAATGACGGAAAGGGATCGCCGGCCTTGCGGCGACCGGTAAAGATGTAGATCAGCCCGCCCAAAACGGGCACGAAAACCACAAGAAGCAGCCAGAGGGAGCGTTGCAGCGGGCCGGAGAACTGATGCCGCCAGATGTGCATGATGCTCCAGAGGGTCGGCAGCATGGGCAGCAGGGCCAGCGGGATGTGCCACCAGGCAAAGGTCATGTGCGCTCCTCGTTTTCCGGGTGCGGGCGGGGGGATCGCCAGAGCAGCAGGCAGGCCAGCCCGGCCCCTATGCAGATGGCCATATCGGCCACATTGAACGCCGGCCAGTGCCAGTCCCCCACATAGATGTCCAGAAAATCCACCACGGCCCGGAAGCGTATGCGATCGACGAGATTGCCCAGTGCGCCCCCCATGACGAGCCCCAGCGCCCGGAAGAGCCAGGGCTGTTCCTGCGCGGTGCGGACCAGCAGGATGATGGCCGCCGCCGCCGCCAGCGTGGCCGGCAGGAAAAGCCAGAACTGCCAGTCGATGTCCGGGCTGTTGAGGAAGCCGAAGGCCGCCCCCCGGTTGCGGATGTTGACGAGATCCAGCAGGCCGGGGATGACGGTGACGGGCTTGTGCTCGGGGATGGCGGCCAGCACCCAGAACTTGGTCAGCTGATCGAGCAGCAGGGCCAGCAGGGCGTAGCCGCCGAGCAGTCGGTAACGGGCTTGCACTAGGACAGTTCCTTCATCACCGCCGCGCAGCGGGGGCAAAGGGTGGGATGGGCGGCATCCTGACCCAGTTCCGTGCTGAAGATCCAGCAGCGTTCGCACTTTTCGCCTTCCGCCCTGGCCACGCCCACGGCCAGCCCCGGCACGTCGGCATCCCGCAGGGCCGAGTCAGGCGCTTCGGCCAGCGGGGCAAGCCGGATCTGCGAGACGATGCAGAATTCCCGCAGGTCCGCGCGCAGGCTCTCCACCCGTTCGCGCAGTTCGTCGCTCACATAGAGGGTGACGCTCGTATCCAGCGAGTGACCGACCACGCCGTCCCGCCGCAGGGGCTCGATGGCGCGGGTCATGGCGCCGCGTACGCCCATGAGCACGTTCCAGTCGTCGCGCACGCCGTCCTCCAGTAGGAAGGGGCTGACGTCCGGCGCGGGCAGGGCAAAGACCGTGGGCGCGTCCGCGCGCAGGTCGTTGGGCAGGGCCAGATAGATCTCCTCCGCCGTGAAGGAGAGCACCGGGGCCATGTCCCGCATGAGCAGGCAGGTCAGGTGATAGAGGGCCGTCTGGGCCGAGCGGCGCTCCCGGCTGCCGGGCGCTGAGGCATAGAGGCGGTCCTTGAGTCCGTCCAGATAGACGCCGGACAGGTCGGTGGTGCAGTAATTGTGCAGGGAGTGGTAGACCTTGTGGAACTCATACTCCGTGTAGGCCTGCTGGATGCGCTGATGCAGGCGGGCCGCCACATCGAGGGCGTAGCGGTCAAGCGGCAGCAGCTCGCCGACGGGCAGCAGGTCCTTGCGGTGCAGGTCGGCCAGGTTGCCGAGCATGAAGCGGGCCGTATTGCGGATGCGGCGGTAGGCATCCACGAGGCGGCCGAGGATCTCGTCGGAGATGCGGACGTCTTCGCGGTATTCAACGGAGCTGACCCAGAGACGGATGATCTCGGCCCCGAATTTGTCGATGAGCTCTTGCGGCGCGATGACATTGCCCACGGATTTGGACATCTTGCGCCCGTTGCCGTCCACCACATAGCCGTGGGTGAGCACGGCCCGGTAGGGCGGCGTGCGGCGCGTGCTTTCGGCCACCAGCAGCGAGCTGTGGAACCAGCCGCGGTGCTGGTCCGAGCCTTCCAGGTAGAGGTCGGCCGGGAAGGAGAGCTCGGGCCGGGCCTCCAGCACGGCGGCCCAGCTCGTCCCCGAATCGAACCAGACGTCGAGGATGTCGCTTTCCCGCTTCCAGTGGTTGCCGCCGCATTTGGGGCAGGTCAGCCCGGCGGGCACGATGTCCTCCAGCGGGGCTTCGTACCAGTAGTCGCAGCCGGTGGGGTGTTTGGCGAAGCGTTCGCTCATCTCGCGCATCCAGGCGGCGTCGTTCCAGGCCTCGCCGCAGTCCTCGCAGAGCAGGGCCATGATGGGCACGCCCCACTGGCGCTGACGCGAGATGCACCAGTCCGGGCGGAATTCGATCATGTTGTGGATGCGGTCCCGGCCCCAGGCCGGGATCCAGCGCACCTTCTCGTCGATGGCCGTGAGGGCGCGGCGGCGCAGGTCGTTCTTTTCCATGCTGATGAACCACTGGGTGGTGGCCCGGAAGATGACCGGTTTCTTGCAGCGCCAGCAATGCGGGTAGGAGTGGGAGATGTTCCCGGCGTGCAGCAGGTTGCCCACTTCCTTCAGCTTGTCGATGACCGGAGCATTGGCCTCAAAGACGTTGAGCCCCGCGAAGAATTCCACGCTGGGCAAAAAGCGGCCCGCGTCGTCCAGGGGGGAGTAGATGTCCAGCCCGTAGGCCAGGCCCACCTCGTAGTCCTCGCGGCCGTGGCCCGGCGCGGTATGGACGCAGCCCGTGCCGGCATCCAGGGTGACGTGACGGCCCAGCACCAGCGGCGAGGGGCGGTCATGGAAAGGATGGCGCGCCGCGAGACGTTCCAGCTTTTCGCCCGTGGCGCGGGCCACCACGCGGACATCCTGCCAGCCGAAGACGCGGGCGCAGCTCTCCAGCAGCTCGGCGGCCAGCAGATACTGTGCGCCGGCGGCTTCCACCAGCACATATTCGAATTCCGGGTGCAGGCAGACGGCCATATTGTCCGGCAGGGTCCAGGGGGTGGTCGTCCAGATGACCACGAAGGCCCGCGCCGGATCGGCCCCGGGCAGGACCTCGGCCAGACGGGCGTCCGTCAGCGGGAAGCGTATGAAAACGGAGGGCGAGGTGTGGTCGGCGTACTCCACTTCCGCCTCGGCCAGCGCCGTATGGCAGGAGCAGCACCAGTAAATGGGCTTCTTGGCCCGGATGACGTTGCCCGCATCCACCACATTGGCCAGCTCGCGGGCCGTGGCGGCCTCATAGGCCGGGGCCATGCTCATGTAGGGATGTTCCCAGTCGCCCAGCACGCCCAGGCGCTTGAATTCCTTGCGCTGGGTGTTGATCCACTTGCCGGCGTATTCCCGGCAGAGCTTGCGCACCACATGGGCGGGCAGTTCCTTCTTCTTTTCCTTGAGCTCCTGCTCGACCTTGAGCTCGATGGGCAGGCCGTGGCAGTCCCAGCCGGGCACATAGCGGGCTTCATGGCCCTGCATGTTGCGGGCCTTGATGATGATGTCCTTGAGGATCTTGTTGAGGGCCGTGCCCATGTGGATGTGCCCGTTGGCATAGGGCGGGCCGTCATGCAGCACGAAGGGGCCCATGCGGGTATCCCGCTCGATCATGGCGCGGCAGGCGTCGATGTCTTCCCAGTGCTTGAGCATCTGCGGTTCGCGCTGGGCAAGATTGGCCTTCATGGGGAAGGCGGTCTGGGGCAGATTCAGGGTCTTCTTGTAGTCGCTCATGCTGGCTCCCGAAGCGGATGGGACGCTCCGTGCGGTTCCCTTTGGTTGTGCCGTCTCCCGCCGGCGCGGCCGCACGGAAAGCCGCACGCAGGGCGCGGCTGTGCGGTCCGCCGGGGCGGCGGCCGTCATGACGTCGGCGCAGCGGCGCGCCCCCGATGGGGCGATGCCCTGCCTGTGTTATAAGGTGACGATTTTCCGCAAAGACGCGCGCAAAGTCAAGGGATGGCGGCAGGCGGGCAGGGCGCGCGGCCTTGCCGGTCCTCCCTGGCCGACCGGTCAGTCCTCCGGCTCCAGATGCGCCAGGAAGGACAGCAGGTTGCCTTCGCCCGCGGCACGGCAGCTCAGGTAGCAGCGGGCGTAGGCGGCGGCGGTCATCCGCCGGGCAAAGATGCGGTAGCGGCGTTCCCGGCCGGCAAAGGGCAGGGCCAGGCCGCCGTCGCTCTCCGGCAGGCCCAGGGCGGGCGGCAGCGGCAGCCAGAAGTCCTCCTGCGGGTGGACATAGGCGCGGGCGACATCGTCCGGCAGGCCGCCCAGCCCCAGCAGGCGCAGCACGCAGTCGGCCACATGCAGCACGAGCCGCCGTCCCGGGTGGTTGACCGTGATGAAGAGCTGTTCCGTGCGCCAGTATTCGCGCACGAGGGGCGCGCAGCGGATGGGCGCGTCCTGTTCCTTCGCTTCTTCGCGCCGCAGGGAGGCTTCGGCGATGTCGGGCAGGGAGCCGAAAAGGGCGGGGCCGGCCCGCTGGTAAACGAGGCTGGCCTCCAGCGGGGAGAGGCCGCGCCGCAACAGCTCCTCCAGCAGCGTGTCGGCAAAGTCCACGCCCGGCAGGCGGGTCCAGGTGGGCCAGTAGCCCTGAAAGAAGAGGTTGGGCAGGCGCAGCGTCTGACAGGCGGGCGGCAGGCGCCGCAGGATGTCGGCGCTGGAGAGCTCGCCCCATTTGGCGCCGAGTTCCTGGTGCAGATAGAGGGCGCAGCCGTCCAGCAGATCGTCCGGCAGGGCGGCGCGGGTGTAGTTGAGCACATGCAGCACGCGAAAGTGCCGGGCAAAGGCCGGACTGGCCTCCAGCAGGGGGCGCAGGGCCTCCCCCTGACAGTTGGCGTGCAGGAGGCAGAGAGCGCGCGGCATGGCTGCGGACGGGCCCCGCTACTCGTTCCATTCAAGATAGGTGGCCGTCTGCCGTCCCTTTTCGGAAACGGAGACGCTGACCACGGCTACCTTGCGGGCCTGCGGGTCGGAGTGCCGCCGCAGCCGCTCGGCCACGCTCCGCCAGATGTGGCGGGCCAGGTTCTCCGACGAGGGGTTGACGCTGTCAAAGGGCGGCGTCTCGTTGAGCACGCCGTGATCCAGCGTATCCAGCGTGTCCTTGAGCACCTGCCGCAGCACCTTGAAATCCAGCAGCAGTTCCGTGTCCGGCAGCAGCTCTTCGCCCTGGACGGTGACTTCCACGCCGAAATTGTGTCCGTGCAGATGTTCGCACTTGCCCTGGTAGTGCCGCAGGGCATGGGCGGAGCAGAATTCGTCCCGCACGGTGAGACGCCAGCATTTTTTCTTGTTCATCGGAGGATCCAGTACATGCAGATGGCCGCAATGATCATAACGATGATGGCCAGAATGATACGCGCATTCTGATCCCATTCATAACTTGCGTCGCTTTCAGGGTCATCGTCCAGCGGCGGGGAGACAATGTTCTGCAACCATGAGAACAGGGACATGGCAGGCTCCTTCGGCTAAAGGGGGGGATTTCGTCAAAACGTCGTCCTGCGAAAACCGCATTCAAAAATCGTACCCTGCGGCCCATCACGACGCCCAGGCCGCCAGCGCCCTGTCCAGTTCGGGGCCGGGAGCCACCCGGAATTGCGGGCCAAGGCGGAGGAGGCAGCGGTAACCGTCCAGCAGGACGACGGCCTGCGCTTCCACCTCGCCGGGGTGGGCGGCCAGGATGTTTTTCAGGCTCAGGATATGCTCGCGGCCCAGCCGTCCGGCCGGGATACGCACGCAGATGGGCTGATCGCTCTGGCCGCAGGCCTCGCGCAAAAGCTGCACGCTCTGGCCAAGCAGCTTGACGTCGCGGGGGGCCTCCTCGCCGTCCTCGTCGCTGTCGCGCGCGCTGTCCTCCTGCTTGTCCAGGCGGGCCCGCAGGCAGAGGGGCTGCTCGCTCTTCAGCAGTTCGCGCGCCTCGGCATAGGGCTTGGGGAAGAAGGTCACTTCGGCATGCCCGGTGAGATCCTCGATGCTCACGAAGGCCATGCGTTCGCCCTTGGACTTGGTGATGACCTCCTTGATGCCGGTGACCAGCGCCGGGCAGGAGATCTCCGCGCCGGGGAAGAGGTCGCGCGCGTCCTCCAGCGTGCTCAGGCCGATACGGCGGATCTCGCGGCTGAAGGGCTGGAGAGGATGGCTCGTGAGGAAGAAGCCCAGCGCTTCCTTTTCGAAGCGCAGCTTTTCGTCGTTGTCCCATTCGGGCATGGCGGCCTCTGGGCAGTCCATGCCGATGCCGGGCAGGGGGGCGGCCTCGGTGCGGGGGGCCAGCGCCAGCAGGGAGACCTGATTGGATTCCTTTTCCCTGGCCTTTTTCTGGGCCCGGGCCACCACCCCGTCCAGGGTGGCGATCAGGGCGGCGCGGCTCACGCCGAGGCAGTCGCAGGCCCCGCCCTTGATGAGCGATTCCAGTACGCGCTTGGTGACCTTGCGCAGGTTGACCCGGCAGCAGAGGTCCAGCAGGGAGGCGTACGCGCCGCCTTCGGCGCGGGCTTCCATAATCTCGCGGATGGCTTCGTCCCCCACGTTCTTGATGCCGCCAAGGCCGAAGACCACCTTGCCGTCCTTGGCCGAGAAGGCCCGCTGGCTGTCGTTGATGGACGGTTGCACCACGTCGATGCCCATGTCCTTGCAGCAGGAGACGTACTTGAGCAGCTTGTCCTGATTGCCCATTTCCGACGTCATGAGCGCGGCCATGAATTCCACCTTGTGGTGCACCTTGAGATAGGCCGTGAAATAGGACACCAGCGCGTAGGCGGCCGAATGGGACTTGTTGAAGCCGTATGCCGCGAATTTTTCCATGAGGTCGAAGATCTCGTCGGCCTTTTCCCGGCCGATGCCGTTGGCCCTGGCCCCGTCCACGAACTTGACGCGCTCCTTGGCCATGGCCTCGGCCTTCTTCTTGCCCATGGCCCGTCGCAGCAGGTCGGCGCCGCCGAGGGTGTAGCTGGCGATGATCTGGGCGATCTGCATGACCTGCTCCTGATAGACGATGACGCCGTAGGTGTCCCGCAGACAGTCGCTCAGGGAGTCGTGCGGATAGACGACCGGCACCTGCCCGTGCTTGCGCTTGATGAATTCGTCCACCATGCCCGAGCCCAGCGGGCCGGGACGGTAGAGGGCCAGCATGGCGATGACGTCCTCGAAGCAGGAGGGCTTGAGCATACGCAGATACTGCCGCATGCCCGAACTTTCCACCTGGAAGACGCCGTCCGTGTCCCCGCGCGAATAGAGCTCATAGGTGGCGGCGTCGGTCAGCGGCAGATTGTCGAGGTCCGGTGGCGTCTGTCCCTGGAGGCTGATGTTGTCCAGCGTGTCCTGGATGAGCGTCATGGTCTTGAGGCCGAGGAAGTCGAACTTCACAAGGCCGGTCTGCTCGGTCATGGGCCCGTCGAACTGGGTGACGAGTTCGCCGCGTTTGCCCGTATAGAGCGGCAGGTATTCGTCCATGGACTTGTCCGACACCACGAGCCCCGCCGCATGGGTGGAGGCGTGCCGCGCGAGCCCCTCCAGCCGCCGGGCCGTATCCAGCAGCTTGGTCACCTGCGGGTCGCTGTCGTAGAGCTTTCGCAGTTCCGGTTCGGCATCCAGCGCCTTGTCGATGGTCATCTTGAGGTCGTCGGGCACCATCTTGGCGATGCGGTCGGTCTCGGCGAAGCTCATGCCCAGGGCCCGGCCCACGTCGCGCACCACGCCCTTGGCCTTCATGGTGCCGAAGGTGGTGATCTGCGCCACGCTGTCCTTGCCGTAGGTATCGACCATGTGCTGGATGACTTCCACGCGGCGGCGTTCGCAGAAGTCCACATCAATATCGGGCAGGCTCACGCGTTCGGCATTGAGGAAGCGCTCGAACAGCAGGTTGTAGGGGATGGGGTCGAGGTTGGTGATGCGCAACGCCCAGGCCACGAGGCTGCCCGCCGCCGAACCGCGGCCCGGCCCCACGGGGATGCCGTGGTCCTTGGCCCAGTTGATGAATTCCTGTACGATAAGGAAATAGCCCGGGAAGCCCATGTTGCAGATGACGTCCAGCTCGTAGCGCAGGCGCTGGCGGTAGGCGTCCGCATCGAGGGAGGCCGGGTCGGGGTGTTTCTGCAGGCGCTGTTCCAGGCCCTCCTCGGCCAGCCGCCGGAATTCCGATTCCAGCGTGGCCCCTTCGGGCAGGGGGTAGACCGGGAAATAATGGTGGCCGAAATCCAGCTCCACATTGCACTGTTCGGCGATGCGCATGGTATTGGCCAGCGCTTCCGGCACATGGCTGAAGGCGGCCTCCATCTCCTCGGCGCTCTTGTAATAAAGTTCCGTGGTCTCGAAGCGCATGTGCCTGGGATCGTCCAGCGTGGTCTGCGTCTGGATGCAGAGCAGCACCTCGTGGGCTTCCACGTCGTCGGCATTGAGGTAGTGGCAGTCGTTGGTGGCCACCAGCGGCAGGTGGAGCTGTTCGGCGATCTCCATGAGGCCGTCGTTGACCGTCACCTGTTCCTGCAGGCCGTTGGATTGCAGCTCCAGATAGAAGCGGCCGGGGTAGATGTCCGCGTATTCCCGGGCCAGCGCGCGGGCCTTGTCCATGTCGCCGGCCTGGATGGCGCGCGGCACTTCGCCCGCGATGCAGGCCGAAAGGCAGATGAGCCCCTCGGCATACTGGCGCAGCAGGGCCTTGTCCACGCGCGGCTTGTAGTGGAAGCCCTCCAGAAAGCCCTTGGTCACCAGCTTGACGAGGTTGTGATAGCCCGTCTCGTTCTGGGCCAGCAGGATGAGATGGTTGCGCCTGCGGGCCAGCTCGGACGTCTTGTCGAAATGGTCATGGCAGACGTAGACCTCGCAGCCGAAGATGGGCTTGATGCCGACCTCGGCGCACTGCTTGGCGAAGTAGGCCGCGCCGAACATGTTGCCGTGATCGGTGATGGCACAGGCGGGCATGCCGAAATCCTTGGCGCGGTTGCACAGGTCCTTGAGGCGGATGGCCCCGTCCAGCAGGCTGTATTCGGTATGGCAGTGCAGATGCACGAAATCGGACATGCGGCATTCCTCGGCCGGGCGTTCCCGGCGGCTGGCGATACGGAAAAGGGGGCGCGGGTTCATGCGCCGGACAGCAAGGATAGCATGCCTCGTCCCGAGGCTCAAGGCACGGGAAAAGCGGTCCGACCGCCGGAAAAAACTTTACAAAACCACTTTACTAGTTTTGTAGCTTATACGACTTTTCTCTCCGAAGATGACGGCACATCCGCCGCCGAGGAAGCGCCTGTCGTGCCGGCCAAGACCGCGCCATGCTCCGAGGGAGTCGCGGCATGTGAGGACGCGCCTGCCACGACGGCCGAAACGCCGCTTGCGGCCTACCGCTTCATGGATGAGCGGGTATGGGGCTGGACGCTCGTGCTGGGGAGCCTCGCGCTCTTCTTTTTCGCATTGTACCATGGCACGGGGATCATGTCGGGGAGCATACTTTGTTTCATCATGGGCATCATCAGGCTCGTCCAGGCCCAGCAGCGTTTGGGCAGGCATGCCTGCATCCTGTACCGGGATCATCTGGAGTGTGTCTCCGGCGCTTGGACAAGCGATCTTGTCAGCATCCCCTACGCCAGCATCCGCGAGGCCAGATATTCAAGCTCCAAGCTGCGGCTCCTGCTTGCTTCCGGGGACGGGACGACCAGGTTCAACGTCTATTTTTATGTGTTGGAGGGCGACAAGCGCGATGAGGCCCGCGCCGTCCTGCGGGACAAGATGCGTGAGCTGGGCGTGCTGCGCGAAGACTGACGGACGGCATCCGGTGGGGGCGGCGCGGCGTTTGCGCCTTTCGCGAACGTGCCTGCGGCGGCTCCTGCGCTATGGCGGGGCCGCCGGCGGATAACGGCCCTGCCACAATCCGGGAGCGGGGCGCTCATGCCGTCTCCGTCCGCCCGTCGGGCGTGAACGTGCCGCAGCGTGCCACATTGAGCAGACCGCCGGCAGCGCGCTCCGCTGCGCCTTCAATACGGCAGTCGCCGAAAAAGGCGGGCAGCAGGGCGCGCAGCATCGCGTCGTATCCCTGCCAGTAGTACGGACTGCCCATACGTTTAACCATATCGGGGAGCGTCTTGTTGTCGAAGGGCCCTTCCAGCTTGCGGGCGATATGGAAGTCGGGCCGGGGGCTGTTCGGCGGTATGCGTTGCCTCCAGGTCGCAAAGTCGTTCCTGTCCTGGCGGGAGCTCTGGTGATAGGTAAGGAAGGGCAGCACGCGCAGCCGGAGCATGAGAGAGGTCGTGAACACGCCGGAAAGGGGAGAGGTCACGATGCAGTCCGCCGCAAATCGCATGGCGTTGGGAGAGATGTGGACGGTGTCCCTGATGGCGTGGACGCCGGGATGTCCGGTCAGCCCGTCATAGTCCGGGTGGTCGTAGAAGGGCTTGAAAAGGACCGTGCGGGCAGCGGCCAGCTGCCGTACGGCATCGACCTGTTCCTGCGGGTTGTCGTTCAGCCCGCCGCAATAGAGGACCAGTTCCCTGTCCGCCGGTATCCGTGCATCGAGATGCTCCTCCAGGAGCTGGCGCAGCCGCTCCCGCGGAAGCCGTCGTCCGTCTTCCCAGGGGCCGAGCTGGTAGGTCCCGGCGGGATGGATCTCCCGCACAAGCTTCCCGTTTGCAGGCGCTTCCGGCTGTTTCCCCAGATTGATCTGTTTTGCATACTGACAAAGGATATGGGTGAAGGGGGCATCGTCCGGCATGAAGACGAACGCCGAGGCATGCAGCATCAGGATACGGCGATCGGCCAGCGAGGCCAGGGCCGGGTGGCGTTCCAGATCCTGCTGACCGGCAACTCCTACCGCGCCATACCTTCCCCCGGCCTGCCCCACGGGAAAGAACTGGTAGCCGGTGTCCGCGAGTTCCCGGTAGGCGGGACAGGTAGCTTTGCCTTCCAGCAGAAGGCCGTCCGGGACGAAGATGTCCACGGCGTCGACCGGCATGTGACCGATGACATGCTGGAAATACAACAGACTGCGCGACGCGAGGTAAAGGGCGAGGCGGTGTGCGTTCATGGTGTCCTTAGAGCGTTTCCCATTTGAAAAGTTTTGTGTCCCGATCTGTACGGCCTGGCGTTTCGCGGAAAAAAACGCGGCTTTTCGCTCAGTTCGGGCCGGGCGGCGCTGTGCAGCGCCTCGCGTCATGTTTTTTCACCGGCAAGACGCTCTGGTGCTGGAGAGCGCGAGGTGCGCGGACGGGGCCTGCGGACGGCCTGCGGCGGCGCAGCCGCAAAAGGCGTCTTCGACTATGCCCGGGGCACGGCGAAAAGTCGAGGCATCCGTCGACAGGGCCGTGCTTGCGGCAGCGCCGATGAGCCCTTGCCGACGCCTTTCCCGGGGGGTATACCGCTTCCATGAAAACGTCATTTCTCCCGGAGATCGAAGACATCTCGTCACACGAAACCTGGTTTGCCGGCTATGTCGAAGGGCAATACGCTCTTTGTGAGGGCGATGCCGGGCCCATGCGCCTCAAGGCGACGCACACGCTCGCCGTGCTCGGCCATGCCCGGCGCATAGCGCGGGAAGAAGGCTTCGCCCCGCATATCGTCCGCGCCTGCCTGCTGGCGGCCCTGTACCACGATGTGGCCCGCTTCGCGCAGTATCTGCGCTATGGCACGTTTCGCGATCGGGATTCCCGCAACCACGGCCTCTGGGGCGCGGCCATCCTCAAGCGGGAGGGACGCCTTGCCCGGGAGGAGAGGACGGTGCGGCGGCTGGTGCTGGCCGCCGTTGCCCTGCATAACCGCTATGCCCTGCCGGCCGCGCTGCCTGCCGAGATGGCCTGCGTCGCCTCGACGGTGCGGGATGCGGACAAGCTGGATATCTTGCGGGTCATGGACGAGCATCTGTCCGGGCCGCGCCCGTATTGCCCCACCGTGGTGCTGGGGCTGCCGGATGCCGCGGACAGGGTGAGCGAAAAGGTGCTGGAGGATGCCCGGCGGGGAAGGGTGGCCGCGTATGCGGATCTGCGCAGCGTCAATGATTTTCGTGTGCTGCTGGGGACCTGGATCGACGACATGCACTTTGCGAGCAGCCGGCGTCTGTTCGCCGCAAGCCCCCATGCCGTGCGTCTTCTGGCGGACCTGCCGCGACGAGGGCCCTATGCCGGCGTGCGTGCCTGCCTGCTGGAGCGGCTGGCGCGGGGACGTCGGGAAGACGCGCTCCCGGACGGGGACGCCTGATGCGGGTCGGCGACAGGTTGCCGGAGGCCGTGCGCGGGCGTCTGGAGGCGTTTGCGGCGGCTTGCGGCGGGGACTGGGGGGGCGAGTACGGCCCGGGAGCCGGAGTGCGGCGTTTCCTGCGTGGTCGTGTTCCCTGGCCGGGGGGCGGCAAGGCGGACAGGCCGCCAGCGCTGGACGACGTGCTGGCCCTGCCGGTGGACGCTCTGCCCGTGCTGCGGCTGGGCTATGTGCTGCATGTGCTGCCGTTTGCCGAAGCCTGCGCCGTGGCTCTGGCCTGCGCCTGCGCCTGCCGGGAGCTCTGGCTGGCGGACATCGTGCCCGCCGAGCGCAATCTGGGACTTGCCGCGGCCTGCGCCGTCCGCCTGCTGCCCGGTCTGCGGCCGTGGGGCGGCACATCGGCCGCCGGGCGGGAGTGGCTGGCGCATGGCGGGCTGGAGGGCTGTCTGTACGGCGCGGGACTGCGCTGTCTGTCGCGTCGGACATTGCTGGGCGGCGCGGCGCTGCTGGTGCGCTGCGCCGTGATGCCGCGGGGCGGAGCCGGCGTACGCCATGAGGCGTCGTCTGGCGATCGGGACGCTACCCGGTGAGGTAAAGCTCCCTGCTGATCCGCAGAGGGTCTTCTATGTTTTTCAGCAGGGAGAGCAGGATGTTGCAGAGGGCGGCGTCGTTCTCCTGCCGGGCCACGCGCAGGGACTGGAGCAGAAGCGGTTTGAGCATGCCGGCATCGACCTCGCTGAAGGTCTTCTCTTCCGAAAGCGGCGTTCCCGTCATCCGTTCCATGTACTCACGCTGAGCCTGGGTAAGCTCGGCGCAGATGCGGTAGGGCGGGTAAATGGTGCGCATGACCAGAAGAAAGACGGCCAGGGCCGCGGGTTCGTCGGGATAGCTGCGCCAGAAATCACGGGCGCAATGCTGCTCAAGGGATCCGGAACGGAGGATGCGGAGCAGGAAGTCTTTTTTGTCCCACGCCTTTTTTTTGCCTTCGACCCGCTGTACGGCAACGGATTCACGCAGGCTTTCCCCCCGGGATACGGCAAGGAGCGCCTGCCGTATGCGCGGCATGGTCTGGGCGGGATCGTAGATATACTGTCCGTAGCAGGTACGAATATGCCGCCCCCAGCGTTCTTTGGGCATATCAAGAGCGATCTTGACGGACTTGGACACATGGTCGAGCACGCTGACCTGGACGCCGGTGGGGGTGATGCTCAGGTGTTTACGCTGCGCTTCCAGCGTCCGGCGTATCTCAGGGCGCAGGGCCGAGAGCGCGAACACTTCGCCGATATTGGAATATTCGGTGATGAGGGTGGCGGCACGCGCAAATTCGGGCAGGTGGTCGAAATCGCGGCTGACGGCAAAGCGGGGATGCCCTTCAAAAAGGGAAATGAGCTTCTGGACATCCGGGTGGTTCCATGAGGTGACGCAGGGCCGGAAGCAGACGCGGTAGGCCGGGAAATCCTGGAGCAGGGCGTCGATCATGGCCGGCGCGAAGTCGCCGATCATGCGGTTGCGGGGGTCGTTGGGATTGGCCCAGTAGCCGGTGGGCGCATACAGGATGGAGTCCTGTTCGCAGGTCATTTCTTTCAGATGGGCCTGCACAGTGGCGATGCGCGGGCAGCCAACGGGAAAAAACGTATAGAACGGGCGCTTGCGCCGGACATGCGCGGGGTTGCAGCTGCCCTCCAGCTCTTTACGGATCAGGGCGGCATCCCTGAGCGTTTGCGGCGTGGTGGTGAAGTAGGCATCCTGAAAGAACATCCGGCGCTGCCAGCCGGGGAAGGCCAGGGGGGAGCTGTAGCCGAGAAAGGAGTGCGGGAAGGCCGCCACATAGGCCGCATCTGGGAAGTCGTTTTCGTACTGGTCGGTACAGACGAAGACGCGCACCCCCCGCAGATCCTTCAGCTGCTGCCGGTCCACCCGAAAAATGGGGCCGGGCATGGAGAAGCTTTCCGGCTCAAGCGTGGAAAGCGTGCACAGGGCGAAATCATCCGCGATATGGCGGTAGATCTCCCGGAAATATTCGTCCGGGATACGGTCTGTCCAGTGAATGCAGAAACAAAGAACCGGCCGCCGGGGAGACTGACTGTCGATCCAGGCCTGCGCTTCCTTCAACTGATCCATGCCTGTTCCTTTTTTCCCGCGCCGTCCCGTTGCAGACGTCCACGAAGCCGGAAGCTCCCACGCAGCGTGCGGATCCGTGTCGGCACGTCCGTCATGGCGGCGGCCCTCTCCGGCGTGTCGTCCCTGCGCCACGCCGGAGGCGGGTGCGGTCCCTTCGCGCTGTCCGCGGACGCATGCTGCCGGCGCGGAAGGGCCCGGCCTTCTCGCAGCGGAGCGAGAAAAGGCGTTCCCGTCATTCTTTCCCCAAGCCCCCCATACCTTCCCCAGCGCGCTTTTGCCAGGAAAGAGTCGGGAATACGAGGCGTCCCCGCCCCCAACGACAAGCGGAGCATGTACAACTTGCCGTATTTATTGAAATCGTCTGCAAAATTTGTGTCAATGCGCCCTAATCGTTGGGCGTGGTGATGCGCCAGTCGTGCGACCAGCCCTCGCGCTCGATGGCCCGCTTGTAGATGTGGTAGTCCTCGCGGGTGTCCACTTCCACCCAGTGGCCGACCACCGGTACGGCCTGCACAAGGACGTCGTCATCCACCAGCCCCTGGATGAAGGTGGTCATATCCGTATGGTCGCAGGCGCTGCCCAGCTTGTTGAGGTGCTTCTTGGCGTATGTCCACCCCTTGGGGGAAAAGCGGATGAGCCCCATGTACTGCCCCTGGATGTCGTCGGGATCTTCCGGGCGGAAGCCCACTTCCAGCAGGCGGCCGTCCTCGTGCACAAAGGTCTCGGCATTCATAAGCGGATCGCCGAAACGCTGCATCCACAGGGTCTGCCAGCGGGTGTCGTAGGTGATGGCGACGGGTTCCACGGCATTGGCCAGCGCCAGGATGTGGTTGGCCGGATAGAGGGCGTCGGCATGGCTGACGATGATGCCGTCCTCGTCTTCGGCCAGGGCCATGTCGATCCACGGCGCCACGCAGCGCAGGCCGGACAGGAGGCTGCCGTGCAGCCAGTCCGTATTTTCCACGGTCTCAAAGGCGTTGGGGGGCAGGCCCGCGGCCTCGGGGGTGAGCTGTTCGGAGCGGTAGCCGCGCACCACGCAGATGCGGCGGGCCCTGGCTGCTTCCAGCGCTTCGCACTGCCAGCGGACCAGCGTCTTTCCTCCCAGTTCGATGAGGCTGGTGGGCTTGTCTTCGGTGAGTTCCTTGAGACTGGCGCCGCGGCCTGCGGCCAGGATGATGGCGATCATGCGACTTGCTCCCTTTGTCGTTTCCCCGGGCTCGGGAGAAGGAATTTTTGCGGAGTATACGGAGAAAGTGTCCTTCCCGCAAGTCACAGGCCGCCGTTTTCTCTTCTGCCGGGCGGCAGGAGAAAACGGCGGCCTGGATGAGGATGCGGACTGGTCAGTTTTGCGCGGGGGCGGCGTTCGTGGGTGCGGCAGGCATGGGAAACGGCGCCAGCGCCGCTCCGGGCGGCACGACGGCCCCGACGCCCGTGCTGCCGCCCGTCGCGCCGGCGGCTGGTGGCGTCGCGGTCTGCGGCGTTCCTGCCGGGGCGGCGAGCGGAGGTGTCGGCGCGTAGCCGCCGGGAGAGATGCCGTATGCCGGAGCTGTGCCGCCTGCCGCCGTCGGCAGCGAGCCTGTCGGCTGGCCCGCAGGCGCTGCGGGAGCGGCAGGCGCCGCCCGGGGGACTGCGCCGGGAAGCGGCGCGGCGGGCTGAGCGGCGGCGGAATCGGGCACGACGCCGGGCACAACGCCGGGCGTGGGCAGGGCGGCTCCTCCGGGAACGATCTGTCCCGGGTAGGGCGCGGTCTGGAGTCTGCCCTGTGGCAGGCTCCCGGGCAGGGCCCCGGCGGGGATGGCTGCCGGCGCTGCGGCGTCCGGTTGGCCGGGGAGGCTCGCACCGGCCGGCCGGTTTTCCGGCGTCGGGCCCAGCGGACTGATCTGCAGGAGATTTTCGGGGACTTCACCGGGGCCGGGGATGAAGAGGGTCTCCGGGTTCATGCTGGCCCAGGCGAACCACATGGAGTAGCTGCCGTAATACTGAGGCAGGCTGGCCCCCTTGAGGTTGCCTTCCAGACAGATGCCCGTGGCCGGGTCCCAGATGCTGCGGGTGGTGATGTCCATGAACTGATTGCCGGAATAGACGAAGAGGAAGGGTTCCGCCCAGACCTGCCGGTTGAAGACGCGCACCACGTCCAGCTTCTTGTCATGCACGGCGATCAGGGCCGATGGCCCCACGAAGAAGTTGACCGCTCCTTTTTTCTTGACGTAGGCGATGTCCACGGCGATCAGCGAGCCCTGATGCTCAAGGCAGAGCATGGGCGTCTTGCGCGGGAAGCGTTTGTCTATCCGCTCCACGGGGTAGACCAGCTCGTCATTGGTGTAGTAGGTGTCCGGTTTGCGGTAATCCCCGTAGGGATCACGGCCGTAGGGGCGGCGTCCCGGCGGCCGCGAGAGCACTTTGGCGCCGGGGAAGGTGCGTTTGGCCGGTTCCCAGGTCGTCCAGTAGCTGGGCACGAGGGGCATGCCGCGTCCCAGCAGGCTGCCGTCAAAGGCCATGCCCAGTTCCTGGAGCCAGAGGCTGCCCGAATTGCGGTCGATGAGCACGCTGTTGCCGTCGTACAGGCGGCCTTCGGCGTCAAAGATGAGGTTCAGCCCGCCCATGGAGGAGTCGTAGGCGGCAAAGCCGCCGGTGATGGGGCTGTACGTGATGGCATAGGCGTGATCGTCCACCACCTCGTTGATGACCTGATGCCAGACAAGATATTTTTGCGGATAGATGCGCGGCCCGTCAGGCAGCATGACCACGAAGACCACATCGTCGCCGTTCATGCTGAGGCCGGCGTCCTGCATGCGGTCGAAGCGGGGCCGGTAGAGGGAGGGGATCTGCCCGTACTGGATGCCGCTCTCCGTCAGTTTCTTGTTGATGTCGGCCAGTTCCTGCAGGTTTTGGGGGCGGGCCGCGGCGGTCTCGCTCATCAGCACGAGGCTGAGCAGCAGGAGGGGCAGGATGCGCCCGGTCAGGCGGCCCATTCGCAACAGCTTCAGCATTGCGCTCCCCCTTCACGAAAAAGGTAATCCCGCAGGGCCTGCGGCCACGGGCGCGGCTTTTCGCCGAGGAATCGTGCCAGCTTGTCGCAGTTGAGCACGGAAAAGGCCGGCCGGCGGGCCTTCTGCGGCCATTCGGAGCCGGGGATGGGCTGTACGCGGCAGGGGCTGCCCGCCAGGGCGACGGCCTCGCAGGCAAGTTCGCACCAGCTGGCGCGGCCGCTGTTGGCGGCGTGCCAGAGGCCGGTCTGTCCGGCTTCGGCCAGCCTGGCGCTCCAGTGGGCCAGGTCGAGCGTATAGGTCGGCGAGCCGTTCTGATCATGCACGACGCTGATGACATCCCGCCGCCGGCAGGCGTCAAGGATGGTCTGCACGAAGTTCCGCCGCCCGGGACCGAACAGCCAGGCCGTGCGCAGCACGAGGGAGCGCTCCGGCAGGTCGTTGAGCACGGCCTGTTCGCCGGCGAGTTTGGTCTTGCCGTAGACCGATGCCGGGCAGGGCGTATCCTCTTCGGTGAGCGCCCTGCCGCTGTTGCCGCCGAACACGAAGTCCGTGCCGTAATGCACCAGCAGCCCCGAGCCGATGTTGCGCAGCAGCCGGGCAAGGGCATCGGGCAGCGTACGATTGATGAGCATGGCTTCCTCGGGGTGGTCTTCCGCCTCGTCCACCTGCGTCCAGGCCACGGTATTGAATACCACATCCGCTTCGGCCCGCTCCAGACGCTGCTGCAGGAAATCCATGTTCTGCAGATTGCCGTCGCAGCGTCCCAGCGTTTCCACCTGCCAGCCACGGTGGGACAAGACCCGTACGAGGGCCTGTCCCAGCAGCCCGGTGGCGCCTCCAAGAACCAGCGCTTTGGCCATGACAACCTCCTCTTTTCATGTTACCTCCGCGCATTACGGCGGTCAACACCAGAGGCGCCCGCCTTGCTTCCCCGCGCCAAGTGGCCTATACGGAAAACATGAAATGCGCTATCCTGCTGGTGGCTTTCGGGGCGACGGGGCAACAGGCCCGGGGAACCCTGCGCGATTTTGACGCGCAGGTGCGGGCGGCCTTTCCCGACTGGCCCGTGCGCTGGGCCTATACCTCGCTGCTCCTGCGCGAGCGGCTGGCCCGGGCCAGGCAGAAAAGCGATTCCGTCCTCAAGGCCTTGCGGCGTCTGCAATTCGAAGGCTTCCGACAGGTCGCCGTGCAGCCGCTGCACAGCATCCCCGGCGATGAGAACGGCGAGGTTCGGGCCGTGCTCGAGGAAGTGGCGGCCACCTCCGCCATGCGCCTGCAACTGGGCGCGCCCCTGCTCGACGATCCCGAGGATGTCGAGGAGGCGGCGCGGGCCGTGCTGGCCCATCTGCCGCCCGAGCGGCAGGCCGGTGAGGATGTGGTGCTCATGGGGCACGGCGCGCGGCATCCGGCCATGTCGCGTTACGAGGATCTTGCCCGCGCCGTGGACCGGCTGGACGCGCATATCCATGTCGGGGCCATGAGCGGTCCGCTGGAGCTGGACGCCCTGCTGTCCCGCCTGACCTCCCGGCGGGTATGGCTCATGCCGCTGCTGTCGGTGGTCGGCAGGCACGCCCTGGAAGACATGGCGGGCGAACAGGAGCATTCCTGGCGGTCGCGGCTGGAACGGGCCGGGCATGATTGCTGCCCGATCCTGCACGGCATGGCGGAATATTCCGGGTTTGCCGCCATCTGGCTGCGTCATCTGGCGCAGGCCGTGGCGCGTTTCACTTCATAAATATCAGGAGATGGGGTCATGTTGCAGCATTGTTTACGGACGGGGATCGTGCTGGGTTGTCTGATGACGGGCGGTCTGCTGAGCGCCTGCGGCTTCACG